>NZ_JBLWEO010000001.1:0-12902 GCF_048287395.1 Candidatus Electronema sp. PJ
CCACCCAGCCCTTCAAGACTCCAAAGGTGATGCTGAGGCTTCGTTCAACCTCGCGAATACCAACTCCCTCTTCAACAACCATGCGCACGGCTTCTCGCTTGAAATCGGAATCGTACCTGCGATAGCCCATAAACACACCTCCTGTTCCTGTCAGGGTAATTGCTGTGTCCGGTAAAGTGAAGATAGCTCAGTATCCAAGCAAGATTCGCCTGTTGTTTCTGAGAAAAGCAGGGGAGACGGTATCTCTAACAAAGCGTTCTGCCTACATCAGCAGGGAACTGAATGCCGCTGCAATTACCGTTCCGCTACTTCGCAAGAAAAAAAGCCTGACCCCAAAAGGGATCAGGCTGTGACAGCGCAAGATCAGAAAAGACAGAATTACTTTGTCTCTGCCTTCTGCTCTGGCTTTTCTACCGGCTTTTCTTCCTGTTCCACCGGTTTCTCTTCCTTTGCTTCCGCCTTTTTCGGCTCTTCCTTGAGGATCTCTAACAGCTCTACCTCAAACTTGAGCAGGCTGCCAGGCTGAATCACCGGGGCTGCACCACGGTCGCCGTAAGCCAGCTCCGGTGGGATATACAGTTCAAATTTACTACCCACACTCATCAGCTGGAGGGCCTCAGTCCAGCCAGGAATGACCTGATCCACCCGGAAACGGGCAGGCTCGTTGCGCTTGTGCGAGCTGTCAAACTCTTTGCCGTCCAGCAGGGTGCCTCGGTAATGGACCTTGACAGTGTCAGAACTGGCTGGCTTGGGGCCGCTACCCTCTTTGCTCACCTTGTATTGAAGACCAGAGGCCGTGGTTTTCATGCCCTCTTTGCTCTTGTTCTCTTCCAGGAACTTCTTGGCCGCTTCCTTGTTGGTCTTCAGCATGGCCATGAATTTTTCCTGCTGCCGCTTGCCAAAATTTTGCTGGGCTTTAGAGGCATCCTCTGCGGTCATCAAGGGTTTGGAGCCAGGGGTGTACGCATCTTTCACGCCCTGCTGGATGATGCCGAGATCGAATTCCTCGCCCAGTCCTTTGAGATACGTGCCAAAATCCATGCCCAAGGCGTAGCTGAACCGCTGGCTTTCTGTCTCCAGCTTTATTTCCGCTGCCGCCGGACGGAGGGACAGCAGCATCAAACCGGCTGCCGCATATACTGCGAGCTTTTTCATACGTTCTCCTTGAATGTTGCCCATCCCGACAGAATGCACCGCATTCTGCCACTCTGTACCTATTGAGCGGGATTGTACCTCATGCAGCCAGAAAAAA
This sequence comes from Candidatus Electronema sp. PJ, assembly GCF_048287395.1. Lineage (NCBI taxonomy): Bacteria > Pseudomonadati > Thermodesulfobacteriota > Desulfobulbia > Desulfobulbales > Desulfobulbaceae > Candidatus Electronema > Candidatus Electronema sp. PJ. Next base: position 1,253 of record NZ_JBLWEO010000001.1, read on the forward strand.
AAAACAACTTTTCACTGCTATCGCCCTTTTCCGTTGTTTTTAGCAAAAACGGAAAAATTCAAGCGAAGCAGAGACCGCAGTCAGGGCAGGTGTTTTGGGTAGTGGAAAAGCAACAGCCACAGGCTGGACAAAGCGCGGAATCTACTTCCGTGTCAAACACCACGCCTGCGGTGGAGAGATCGTGATCATGCAGGGCTGTGCTGCGGATATATTCCTCCGCAAGAACAGTCTGAGCGTCCTCCAGATCCGACATTCTGATCTGAATCACCAAACTCGGGCCGCAACAGCCCTGGCTACAGGAACCAGAATCGTTCACTATCAGTGAGGGAATGCCAGCCCGCTTCAGCACCGACTGCACCATCTGCATCTGAAGAACTGGCCCTTTTTGGATGTTGACTAACTTGTCATCCGGGCTGATCGGACGGCGACGTTCGGCCTGCTTTTGCTCTCCCTGCTGCCGCTGCTCCATGATCGACTTGCCACTGATCAAACCAATCGAGCAGGCAGCGCAGAGGGTGATTTCAGCCCGATATTCGTCGCCGCATTGAGGACAATATTGCAAATCAGGATCGATAGTCTGCTGCATGATGCACTTCACCGCTGAAGCTGAACAACAGCAACCGGAGCGGAGAGCTGCTCCAAGGCGGCATTAGACTCACTGCCAGCTCCGGCAGAGCCTAGCCAGCCGAGCAGCACCAGGACAGTTACACCAAAGACATAAACGGCCAACATCAGATAGCCGGGATCGATTGCCGGGAAGGAACTGGGCTTACTTGTCGTTTCTGAGGTCATAATAGTTCTCCATCTACTTCATTTCTTAATTCTACCTGTGGGTATTTTGAACAACGACGATGACCATTCCGTCCTTGAATAGTGACTTGCCGCAAAAGAAAGGTGACAGATCATGACAAAAAACTCTCCGCTGGTGAAAAAAAAATAGATATGGTAACATTTCAAGAAATCAGCATGAATGCCCATTTCGCTCGCAGAAGTCCGCCACCATGACCTACCGCATTGCCTTGGTTGAAGATGATCCCCGACTTCAGGCTAACTACGCTCAAGCCCTGCACCGAGAGGGCTATGAAGTCAGTTCCTACAGTAGCAGGAAGGAGGCGATGACCGCCTTTGAGCGCTCTTTGCCTGACCTCGCCATTTTAGACATTATGCTCGGCGAGGAGATGGCTGGTGGCTTTGAACTGTGCCAGCACCTGCGCTCGCTTTCGCCGGTCATCCCGATCATCTTCCTTACGGCTCGCAATTCTGATTTGGATCGGGTCTCGGGCTTGCGGCTTGGTGCTTGGGACTATCTGACCAAGGACACCACCACCCTTGACTTTTTGCCAGCCCGGATTTCCGCCCTCTTCCGTACAGTTGAGGCCTTGCGCAGCAGTCCGGTTAATAACCGAATCATCGAGCATCAGGATCTGCGCATCGACGAAGACCGCAAAGAAGTGCATTGGCGGGGGCAGCCGGTCAGTTTGACTCTGACCGAATTCTGGATATTGCTTTGCCTAGCGCGGCGGCCTGGTCATGTTAAAAATCATGATCAGCTCATGGAGGCAGCAAGTGTCATTGTCACGAACAATGCCATTGCCGCGCATATTCGCCGGATCCGAGACAAATTCCGAGAAATCGACCCAGACTTTAATACCATCCGCTCTGAATACGGCATGGGTTATCGCTGGCAACCCTGAAACTCGTGCGCATTTCCCTCCGCCTCAAGCTGGCTCTGCTCTCCCTGTTACTCCTGCTCTTTCCCTTACTGGGAATGCGGCTGAACAGCACGTTGAAAAACAGCCTGATTATCAGCCAAAAGGATACCCTCAACTTCACGGCTCAAGCAGTAGCTGCTGCCCTTACCAACCGCAGCGACCTTTTTGATCGGGAGCAGTTTCACGCTCTGAACCAAAGCCGTGACCTTTACCTCTTCCAGCTCTCCAACATCATCCAGCTGGACGGTAATTTAGAGGACTGGCAGCCAGAGCTTGATCAGGCCGAGCAGTTTGGCAGAGAGCATTTGATCAGCTCAGAGGAAAGCTATTTGCCACAAACCCTGACTTTCCGGCATCTGGCTGGAAAACAGGACAAATACCTCTACGCCTTTTTTGACGTGCAGGATGATCAGGTCATTTATCGGAGCCGAAACTCTCTCCGGCTGGACCGCTCAGATCATCTCCAGATTGTCATCGAGGATCAGAAGGGACAGCACAGCTATCTCATCTCTCCCTATGAACCAGGTTGGATCAATGCCTTTCTGATGCCAGACAGTCCCATCAAATTTCCCGTCAGCGAGCAGCGCATTCAGGGCGCGTGGAAGCAGAAAAGTGGCGGCTATCTGCTGGAACTGCGCATCCCGCTCGATCTGCTCGGCAACAAGTTAGCCTTCACGGTTGCCGATGTGGACGAGGAGCAGGAACGGAGCGTTCGGGTACTGATCGGGACTGCCAATCTGGCTGAAAACCAGGAGCCGGGCTGGCTGCTTGGCACCTCCAAGCCGATTGAGGACATCCTCCGCTCTTTAGATCGGCCTTACGCCCGGATCAGGGTCGTGGATCAGAATCGGCGCATTCGGGCACAGGTAGGCAGCCTCCGCAATCCTGAGAGCCTGCCTGCTGATGCAGATCAATTCGCCCAGCTCATGCGGCAAGTCAGCGAGCTGCTCCGACCCTTGTACCGGTTTTTCACCACCCAATTTGCTGCGGAGGTACAGATTCAGGATCAGGCATCTCAACCGACTGAATTGGCTCTCCAAGGTATCCCAGAAGGGTTAGCAGGCAAGCATTCCCTCATTAAATATTTGATGGATAACAGTCAGACCGAGGTCATGGCTGCCATCGTTCCGTTGCACGAGGGCGACAAAGTGATTGCCGCTGTCGTGGTCGAGCAAACCACCAATTCCATCCTTGCTTTCAGTAAACGAATGATTGAGGAAACCATCATTCTGTCTATGCTGGCCTTCCTTTTCGGTGGCGGGGTGTTCTTCTATTTTGCCTATCGGCTTTCAGGCCGAATTCGCAAACTCCGCGACCAAGCAGCCTCAGCTATCACCTCAGACGGCCACATCCGCAGCGCAGCCAGGCCAATAAAGAGGTCAGGAGACGAGATTGGAGATCTGGGCCGGACACTGGATGCGATGCTTGATCAGCTTCAGCAGCAAATCGAGCATCGGGAAAAGATGGCTGATAACTTGGAGCATGAGATGCGCACGCCTTTGGCTGGTGTGGCGGCCTCGCTGAAAAACCTCAAGCAGGAACAGATGCGGCTACAGGAGTCTCCGTCCCGGCAAATCATGGAATACATTCGCTGGGCAGAGCGGGACGTGCAGCGCTTGGAGGGTCTGCTGACTTCAATCCGAGAAGCGGCCAGTCTGAAGAACGCCCTGCTCTTAGACAGCAAGGAACCACTGGATTTGGCTAAGGCAGTCTCGATGTGGCTGGAGCATGGCTGGAAGCTGGCCTTTAGCGGCGTGGATTTCCTCTACCAACCGCCAGAGCAAGAGGTCATGGTTGAGGTTGATCCAGTCCGCTTACATCAGGCTTTGGACAAACTGGTGGAGAACGCGGTCTCTTTTCATGTGGCAGAAACGCCAGTTGAGCTGAGGCTGGAGCAACAGGCCGACACCGTATCCATGCAGGTGATCAATCAGGGGCCAACCATTGAACCTGCCTGGCAACAACAGATTTTCAACTCCATGACCTCGCACCGGCCTTTGAAAGATGACCGTCCGCACATGGGTTTAGGGCTGTACATCGTCCGTACCATCTTGGAGCATCACGGCGGCAAGGTGAGTGTGCGGAATTTAGAGGATGGCAGAAGCGGTGTAGTCTTTTCTATCACGCTACCCAAGGAAAAATAGGCCTTGGCATTCCTTTCTTGCTCGTTTACCAAGGAGTTTGGCTTGGCAAGAGAGGAGTGCTGCCGACTATAAAAGGAGTTGTACTCGGCAAGAAAGGAGTCTGGCCGACTACCAAAGGAGTTCTGTTAAGCCGGAAAGGAGTTTTGCCGACCTGGAAAGGAGTTTGAGTCGGCCAGACTCCTTTGCGGCTTAGTAGAAAAGCAGTTTGGCCTAGCCGCACTCCTTTCCTGCCGACTCCAACTCCTTTGTTGCCGAGTATAACTCCTTTGGAAACGAGCCGTACTCCTCCCTTTTATGGAGGAACTCCTCAAGTAGTGCCCCTTACAGATTGAGCAAGCACATCCCTTCGTTGTCAAGGTTGAGGGCAGCGGCCAGTTCTGCGTCGTTACCGTAAATATCCTCGTAGAAATGCGCTGTGCCATCCTCAGCAAGCATGACGGTGAGGTAGAGAAGATGGACTGGCACTGGTTTTTTGAGGACAAAGCTCTGCTGCTTCCCTGAGGCGATCTCCTTTTGCAGGCGTTCCTTGCTGATATTGGAGCCATCATGCTGGAGCAGGTGCCAAGCCAAATCAAAGGGGCGGCTAACCCGAATGCAGCCGTGACTTAAGGAGCGTTTAGCCTGTCGGAACAGGTTGCGGCCCGGTGTATCGTGCATGTAGATGCTGCTGCGGTTGGGAAAAACAAATTTGACCGTACCCAGGGCGTTGCCCTTGCCCGGTTCCTGGCGTAATCGGTAGCGCGAGATGCCTGCGCCAATGGTGTGCCAGTTGATAGCTGCCGGAGAAACCTCTGGTGCCCGGTTGCCCCAGCCTGCGAAGATGCGGATGCGCTGTCTATTCAGGTAGCCCGCATCTTTTTTCATCTTCTCAACGATTTCTTTGCGGGCGATAGAGGGCGGTACATTCCAGTAAGGGTTCAGCTCAATGTAACTCATGTCCTGACTAAAGACCGGGGTCTTGTGATCATCTTCGCCAACGATCACGGGCATGGTTAGCTCGGTCTGCTCGTCGTTCATAACCGTCAGATTGAAGCCCGCGATGTTGACCAGGATGCGGCGACCATTCAGTTGGTGGGGCAACCAGCGCCAGCGTTCCAAATTAAGGATGATTTTTCTGATCTGCTCGTGCACCGGGATGTTGAGGGCGGCCAGAGTTGTCTTGCCCACGATGCCATCTTGCTCCAGATTGCAGCGGGCTTGGAACCGCTTTACGCCTTTGACTAACTCGCTGTCGTAAAGGCGGAGCTGCTGGGTGTTGGCATCCGCATAGACTGGCGGCGGTAGAGCGGGCAGGTCGCCCATGACCAGCAGCCGCTGCGCAAGCAGGTCAAGGCGGTCGTCAGCCATGCCTGGCTCAATCTTCTTTCCCTCTGGCAGGGGCAACCAGTGGCCCTTTACCTCAATCTCCCGGTATGCAGCCAGGAGTTTTTTCAAGGCATGATAGGCTTGGTGCTGGGGAGCCTGCATCTCTAAAAACTGTTGCAGCTGCGCAGCGTATAGCCCTTGTTTGATCACCTGCGGCACATCGCCGCTGCTCTCGCGAACTGCGGCAAGTAGAATCGGGTCAAAGCGAGTTCTGGCGGCCCGGCCCTTCCGCATGTCAGTGACATACGCGCTCATCGAGAGGGTGAGTAAGAGGTCAAGGCGGGCAAGATATTCCGGCTTTCTCACCGACAGAAGGGCGGTGATCTCGGTAGGCCGGTAGTGCGCTGCGGGCAAACCGTCCTCCTCGGCCTTTTTGAATACCGTCAGCAGATCATGCACTCTCTTTTCATCTGGCCCGTCTTCCCTAACCCAATGTGGAGCGAAGTTGCTCTCCAGATACAACTCGGTCAGCAGGGCATCCATTTGGGTTGAATCAGCTTTCAAGCCGACAAACCCAAAGCGAGCCGAGGCCCCGCCTTTCAGCAGCCAGAACAGATGCGACCCAATCCGAGACACACCAGGAGGAGGGATGTCTGGCAGGGTATAGGGCTGCATGAGGCACTGGAATTGTCCGTCGGTTTGGTAGGCCAGCCCATTCAGGCTAAAAAGCAGGAGGGCAGCGACATGCGCAACAAGACGCATGAGGACATGTGCGGCCTTCTTTTTAGCCTGAAATGAACAGAGGGAAAAAAACATTGCGGTTCCGGCGGCGGTCAGTAGCACGATAAGGCGACAAAATTGCCTCCCCGGAATGGACTGCTGGGTGGCAAGAAATTTAAATAACTTCAAGTACAATTAATTATACTATACCGGAAGAGCTGCTAACAGGCAAGTACTGCTGCTGCCTTTTTCAATTTTCCCGTTTCTGCCCAACAAAAATGCAGCTGCTTTTTTCCTCGTTCAGGATTATGATGAGACCGGAAAAGCAGCCTCTGAATAAAAACAGCACAGCAATAGGTCAAAATGATCAATAAAGTGATTTTAATCGGCAATCTTGGTAAAGACCCGGAAGTCCGTTACACCCAAAGCGGCACGCCAGTGGCATCGTTCAGCCTTGCCACCTCTGAGCGGCGGAAGGGGCAGGATGGTCAGATGCAAGAACAGACCGAATGGCACAACATCGTTGCTTGGGACAAGCTGGCAGAAATCTGCCGCGAATACCTGCACAAAGGAATGAGAGTCTATATTGAGGGCAAGCTCCAGACTCGAAAATGGCAGGATAAGGATGGCCATGACCGCTGGACAACGGAAATTATCGCCCGTGAGATGAAGATGTTAACCTCTAAAGGCGGAGAAGGTGGTGGCTACAGCGGCGATCCTGGCCCGGCGGCAGGTGGGCCTCCTTCAGGCGGTTATGACGGCTCTTACTCCTCTGGCAGTGGCACGGGTAGCGACGTTCCCTTCTAAAAGCCTTTTGGCTCATTACAGCGGACTGCGCAGGGCGGTTTTCCGCCCTTGTTGTTTTTACTCTGGGTATAGACAAATGAAGAATTGTTCTTATCGTATCAGCTGCCGGATCCAGATATCGTGAACAGAACACATCCAGAGAAAAATCGTGGAATACTATAAGATACTTGGCGTTGAGAAAACCGCCGCCGCAGATGATATAAAAAAAGCCTACCGCAAGCTGGCCTTAAAATATCACCCAGATAAAAATCCTGGGAATAAGGAGGCTGAGGCCAAGTTCAAGGAGATTAACGAAGCCTACGCAGTCCTCTCAGACGAGAAAAAGCGCAAGGAATACGACACGTATGGCTCGGCAGGTTTCCAGCAGAGGTACTCGCAGGAGGATATTTTCCGCAATTTTGATCTTAATGACATCCTCGGTCAGTTCGGTTTTGGCAGTGGAAGTGGTCGTACAAGTTTCCGCTTCGGCGGTCAAAGCAGCGGCAGCCCCTTTGATTTTTTCAGCCAAGCAGGAAACGGAAGAGGTTGCGGCGGAAGTGGGTGCCGTCCTCAGCCCGCCAAGGGCGAAGATCTGACCTATGAGCTTTCTGTCACTTTAGCGGATGTCCTGCACGGTGCAGAGAAAAACATCAGCCTACGCCATAGCGGAGAAACCCAAAATGTTTCGGTCAAGGTACCCAAGGGCATTGAGTCTGGCAAACGTTTACGTCTGAGCGGCAAGGGAGCACCGTCTTCCACAGGTGGTCAGTCTGGCGACCTCTATCTGAAAGTCACAGTACTGCCGCACGAGCAATTCACCCGTGATGGGGACAACCTGATCATGGAGAAAAAACTCCCGTTCAGCGAGGCGTGTCTTGGCACGACGGTAGAGATAACCTCTCTTGATGGTAAGAGCTTCAAGATCAAGGTACCTGCGGGAGTGCAACCAGAGGCCAAGCTGCGGATTAAAGGACAGGGGCTACCCTCTGGGCCAATAGGCGAGCGGGGTGATCTCTATGTGAAGATTTTGGTGCAGGTACCGAAGCAGCTGACTGGTGAGCAGGAGCGGTTGGTCAGAGAGCTGGTGGGCCTGGGCTTGTGAGATAGCGAATCTCCAAGATGGTGTTCTAGGCTGATCTCCACCCTATTCTCCATCCCCCTCGCTGTTCATCGCTGTTGCGGCTTGCACCATTTACGGATTACCCGCCAGTCTGAGTAGGGCATTCACTGCTGCCACTGCGACTGGCGTGCCTCCCTTTCTACCAAGAGCGGTAATAAAAGGATACGGCTTACTGGCCAGTATTGCCTTTGACTCCGCTGCATTCACAAAGCCGACCGGTACGCCGATTACCAAGTCCGGGCTGAACACGCCCTTCTCTAGCAGCTCCATAATCTTGAGCAAAGCAGTAGGTGCATTACCTGCTACCGCAATGCCGATGTTCTCCTCTGCGGCCAAGGCCACTGCGGCCTCAGAGCGAGTTATAGTATGACTATTGGCCAGTGCCACGGTCTCTGTATCGGCTACCCGGCAGATTACCTTGCCGCCAAAGCGTGCCAGCAAGTGCTTGGAGATGCCGCTCGCAGCCATGTTCACATCAACCAGAATATTCTTCCCCGCGCGGATCGCCCGTAGCCCAGCCTCTATGGCCAGGGGATGGAAGCGCAGGTTCTCAGCAAAGGAGAAGTCACCGGTAGCGTGAATGCAGCGACGCACCACAGCGAATTGCTCAGGCGTGAATGCAGTTGGGCCAAGTTCCGCCTCAATGATACGGAAGCTCTCGGCCTCAATGTCAAGCGGGCCGATGGGCTGGATTGTAGGCAAGGTCATGATATAGGCAGGCGGTTAAGTTATCTGAGCTATAGGTCTGACCGTTTAATAAAGGGTGCCGTCACCCTTGTCAAGCGTTTCCTGCTTGCCTGCACACGAAGGTGACAGAGCAATCCCAAGTAATTGCGCATTGGAGAGCTACAGGTCTTGATGAAGTAGGGTAGCATACGTCAAAGGGTAGCGCAAACAGGCTGCCATTATACCCTAATATCCAACACATCCACCAGTCGACCATAGTAATAATCCCGCACCAACGTAGTGAGCGCAGCATAGTCGGTCACGTTGATAAGAATATCGCTGACTGCTGACCCAGCAAAGCCTGGTAAGGCACCTGAGATATTGGCGGTAATTGGCACAGCCTCGCCCATAGGCCCATCCTCCTGCATACTGATTAAGTTCAGGAGCAACCAGTTATTCTTAATATCAAACACCGCCTGAATGCGCAGCATCTCCGAAGCAGAAGCTGTAGCACTGAGCAAGCTCACATAGGGCAGGTCAGCCTCGCTACTACTCAAGATGCCGATGCCACTAGGATGCGAGAGGCCGTTGATCAGTAGCACCGAGCGCAGCCGTTGCCTGTAAACGCCAGTGCGCGGAGTACCGTGCTCGCTATAGCGGGTTGAGAGAGAAAGCGTGTACTCATTCTGCCATGACTCGTTCTGCATAGGAATATCAGGCACGAGGATAATGCTTGCATTTGAGATTGGCCCGAACTGTGATTGCACTTGCCGACCACTACGCACACCCTCAAGCACACATTCATTACCCTCAGTCGCTGGATTAAAGAACAGGTTGCTGCCGGTTAGATGCAGTACGCTCTTGTCAGATAAGACATCCTTGAGGTGCAGTTGCGTGTTCTCGACTTCCTCGATCACTGGTGCCTTCTCGATCACAGGCCGCTTCTCAAAGATGCCCTTCTGCTTAATCTCCTTGAGGAAGGGTTGGAGTACGCGGACATCCACATGCAAGGTCTCGTCAACTGGTGGCAATGGGTCGTCTGGCGAACTCAATCTGCCAGTAAAAGAAAGGCCGAAAGTTACCACGCCGTCAATGGTTGCCTGACCACCATTAATCAGCTTTTTCTGAATAACCCGCGCCAAGGTAGCAATCATGGTCTTGGTATCTTCCAGAGTATAGTTCGGGTTTTCTGCTACCATTGCCGCAGCCAGATCATCTGTCCTAGATACATCGCGAGGTACGAAGCGGATTTTCCAAGACTGAGGAACGGTAAGGACGTTGACTTCGGGCCTCCATTGAATGGTTGCCATAACATGCTCCAATGCAAAGGGAAATGATGTGTTACTGGGGAGGAATAGTGCTTTTTGGCAGCGTAAATCTCTACGGCAATCTTGTCAAGAGCTTTGTTGCAGAGGCGTGATGATTATCAGGTAGAAAAAAGGATACTCGATGCGAAGTTGTGATGATACGTATCATACCATTGGTACGATAGGTATCATAGTAGCTGGATGATACGTATCATCCAGATGGCATGATACCTATCATAAATTTTCCCTGATAGGTATCAGAATGTAAGCAGCACCGTAGGGCATGGTAAGGTACGAATGCTGACCACAGAAATGCGGGGCAATTGCTGCGCTCCCACTTAATCTATAGCACGGCAGGATTCATTATCCTGTGCAGGAGCAGCTGGAAAAAGCTCATCGAGAAATGAATCTTAACATTTCTTATTGCATAAACATTCCATTGCGCAGTATATTCGCGCTATGAGTAGTGGTTGAGCTGAATAACTTTTTAGAAGAAGGAGAGGAAAATGCTATTATCTACAGTCCGCCACAGAGCCCTGGAAATTTCCGCTATGCTTGCCGCCGTGACTATAATCTGTACAGAAATGGCAGTTGCTGCACCACCACCAGGTAACCCCAGCAGTCAGAGGAGTGTTGTAGAACGACTTGATGCGTATGAATCAATTGTTACGCAGCAAGCATATCTTATCGAAGATCTTCAGAAGCAGTTGGCAGAGGCCAGGAAGGTTACTGATGCCCTTGCCCCGTATCTGACAGCTGATGATGCCAAAAACATCTATATCACTGGCGCGAATCTTCACATTCAAAGCGGCTCCGGCAAGACTGACGGTGAGCTGAATGGTCTGGGCAATCTTATCATTGGCTATAATGAGCACTCCTCACCCTCTGAGGATATGCCTGCTACCACAAGAATCGGCAGTCATAATCTGGTTGTCGGGCCTTATCACAGTTATCTCTCCTATGGTGGTCTTCTAGCTGGATTTGGCAATACGGTTTCTGGTCCCTACTCCAGTGTATCAGGGGGATATGGCGGAACTGCTAGCGGAGATTACTCCAGTGTGTCAGGGGGAGCTGGAGGAACCGCTGGCGGAGCTTTCTCCAGCGTGTCAGGAGGAGGCGGAGGAACCGCTAGTGGAGACCTCTCTAGCGTGATAGGTGGGAATACGGCAACAGCTAATGATGAGTACAGCGTTGCACCGTAAGGATTCAGCCGTGTAATAGTAGGTGTTGGGATGAGTACAGTGCCTCCCAACACCTACTGTTACTATTGAGCATGTATCTACATAAACTTTTAGAAGCAGGAGGAGAAAATGTTGTTATCCACAGTCCGCCACAGAGTCCCAAAGATTTCCGCTATGCTTGCCGCAGCACCCATGCAGTAACCCTTGCCGCTCCGCCCCGCCTGCTTTATAGTAGCATCTCGATCTTCAACAGCCTTTCCTTCAACAAAGTTATCCCTTTTCCGCTGCCATGAACGACACAAACACGCCCGCCGCCGCCAAATACGACCTGCCCAAAGCCTACGAGTTTGAGGAGGTCGAGCAGCGGTGGTATGAATACTGGCTTACGCACAAGACCTTCAGCGCACAAATGGAGGAAGGCCGCCCGGCCTTTTCCATCGTCATTCCGCCGCCAAACGTGACCGGCGTGCTGCACATCGGCCACGCCCTCAACAACACCTTGCAGGATTTGCTAACGCGCTACCACCGCATGAAGGGGGATAATACTCTCTGGGTGCCGGGCACCGACCACGCGGGCATTGCCACGCAGAACGTGGTGGAGCGGCAGCTTGCTGCTGAGAAGACCAACCGCCATGAGCTGGGCCGCGACAAGTTCATCGAGCGGGTCTGGCAGTGGAAAACCGACAAGGGCGGCACGATCATCCAGCAG
>NZ_JBLWEO010000002.1:0-7151 GCF_048287395.1 Candidatus Electronema sp. PJ
CAATTTCGCTTTGGCAACATCAATGCCGAGATAGAACATGACAGCACCTTTGGAAAGAAATTCAATCCGCCAATCGCGCCCACTTGCCTTGTGCTTCCCCTTGGCTACCGTTCAGTGTTGTCGCTGGCGTGAAAGTGAGCCGGGGGGCTTCATCTACGCATCAAGGTTCGAACCTTAGGGGCGGCCACAAGCTCTCCCCGACACAAGATACAAGGGGCGACCCCCTGTGGTCGCCCTAAGATGAACTAGCTATCGCGATGCAAAAAGGTTACGTAACCCAGGAGGCATTCTACGCCCGATGAAATAGAAAAAGGTTGAGTAACCTTTTTAGCATTCTACGAGCGATGAAACCCAAAAAGGTTACGTAACCCAGGAAGCATTCTACGCTCGATGAATTGTAACTGGGTTGAGTAACCTTTTTTGCATTCTACGGGCGATGAATTGGGAAAAGGATTCCCATCCTTTTTGCGGGGGATAGGAATCCTTTTGCGGGAGGAAAGCCAAACCTACTTTTCCACAAAACCCCAATAGGGATAATCAAGCTGATAGGAAGCGACCAAGCCCGGACTGTGCTCTCGGCTGGCAACTAACCAGAGATCATTGCGCCGCTGTTCGGCAGGCTCGCGGGTAAAGGGATCCCATTGCGGCAGCAGCACCATCGCGTTATCAGCCGAATACTCGATATCGCCAGAGCCTTTGAAGGAACCAAGTTGCGGCTCCTTGTCATATTGCCCATCTTCGCGGCGGGTCAACTCCGAGATAACCAAGAACGAAGCATTAAACTGATCCCGGAATGACTCCAATTGGCGCAGCCAGGCATCAATACCACTGCGCCGCTCAGAGAGATCTTTGAAGGGCAGCTTGTGCAGGCTGTCAATCACCACCATGATATGCTCTGAGCCGGTCTCGTGGCGAAGGAAATCGAGATGGCTGCGCATTAATTCCGGGGTAAGCCTGCGATCTGTCACGACGCGGAACCAAGGCAGAAACCGCTGGAGTTCTGTCTTACCTGCTCGCAATCTGCGGTTCTCTTCAGTGGTGAACTCGCCATCACGAATCTGCTCGACGGACAATCTACTCAGGCGACAGAGGCTGCGCTGGTAGATCTTCTGCCTGCCATTCTCGAAGTCATAATAGATGACTGGTATCTTGCGCCTGGCCATCTCACTCGCAACTTGGATGAAGAAACAGGATTTGCCTGCCTTGGGTAAACCACCCATGATATTGATCCCGTGCATTCCACCTAAGGCCTGATCTAGCTTGGCAAAGCCAGAGCGCATCGCTGCATGTCCCTCGCCACCTTCCATGTTGAGCTGCTCTTCAAAATGCAGGAACTCCCGCTCTGGCGAACTGAATGGGGAAAAGGACTTGGCTTCGCGGATCAGGGTGAAGACCGCCTTTTGGAACTCATTGCCTTGCTCTGTAGCCAGTTGGGTGAGACTGTAATGCTTGGGTGCGGAGTCTGGCCAGCGAATCATGCGGACCTTATAGCCCAGTCGTCCGGCGAAATCCCTAGCAGCACTTTCTGATTCCGGGTTCTTGTTGACACAGACAAAGATAGTCTTGAGCCAGGCCAATCGTTCTGCCTCGACATGCACAAAATCTGCTGCCGAAGCCAAGGCAATACCTGGCAGACCGAGCTGGCGTAGAGTAAGCAGGTTGTCTTCACCTTCCACAATGATCAGGCTGCCATTCTCGCAGCGCATGATCTCCTGAAGATTGAAGATGCGGAACTGAGGTCCGGCAAAGTCCTCGTTGCCATGCCAGAACACATCCTCAGCGCGTTCAGGATGCACACAGCGGGCCGCATGGCAGTTGCCATCTTCTTGAAGATAGGGATAGACCAGGTAGCGACCATTGAAGCCAATCTGCATTTCCTCCAACACGGCCTTGCTAATGCCCATAGCAACGAAGCGGCTGATTAAGTCAGCGGTGAGCTTGGCCATGAAGCCAAGCACTTCGTTGTTGAGATTCTTGATTGGATAATTGACTTTGCTTGCTGTGTAGTCACGATCCGGGTCAAAGCCAGGGGCAAGGCTGAGATTGAGGCGAGATTGACGAGCAAAGTGGAGCGGAAAGCCACCAGGCGTACAGCGTTGCAAGCAGCGGTAGTAGCCAAAGAAATAGCTTTCTGGATTGACAAAAACCACTAACTGGCCGGTCTTGCCCTGCTGCTTGCAGAACGGGCATTCAGCCAGCAGAATGCTCTGTTTCAGCTCTGCACCAGGCAGATGCTGGCTGTAAAACTCAACAACTGGGTCAATACGGTGCATGGCTGGCTCCTTGAGGATTGGGACAGAGGATCAGGGGGTGCAGAGTAACTTGCACAGGGCCGCATCTAGCTCTGGCTCTTGGAAAACATAGCCTGACTCCAGCAGCTTCACTGGCTTGACCTTGGCACTGGCGAGTAACAGCTCCTTGGCCATTTCTCCGAAGAGGATTTCTAATGGCATTCGCGGGGCAGGTAGGAAAGCTGGGCGGCAGAGTAGCTTGGCCAAGGTTGTGCTGAATTCGCGATTGGTGACAGGCTGCGGTGCTGTTACATTAACCGGGCCAGACAGCTGCTCGCAGTTGAGAATATGCGTGATAATGCCGGGCAATTCCCTGATACTGATCCAGCTCATCCATTGTTCGCCACTACCCATAATGCCACCTAAGCCCAGCCTGAACGGCGGCAGCATTTTTGCCAATGCGCCACCCTGCTTACTGAGGACGATGCCGAAGCGGACATTAACCACCCGGATGCCTGCCTGAGCAGCGGGTTTGGTGGCCAGTTCCCAGGCCTTGCCTACTTCGGCAAGAAAGCCTGAACCCGTGCTGCTTTGCTCAGTCAGCTCTTCATCGCCCCGATCACCGTAAATACCCACTGCCGAGGCAGAAATAAACACCTTGGGCTTGTGCTTCATCTGGGCAACACACTCAGCCAGGAGGTTGGTACTGTCTATCCGGCTGCGCAAAATGCGTTCTTTCTTGACCGTAGTCCAGCGACCAGAGGCAATGTTCTCTCCAGCCAGATTGATCACCACATCAACCGACTTGCACGGCCCCAGTTCGATGATTTTTTGCTCTATATCCCAGAACGGGGCGGTTCTGGTCGTGTTGCGGCGCAGAGCAAAAACCTGATGGCCTTGGCCAGCTAAGGACTGGTGCAATTGCCAGCCCACTAAACCGGATGCACCGGAGATGAGAATCTTCATAGCATTCTTAGGACGTAAGCAAAAGTCATCTGAAGGGCAGGCGAATTGAGCTGTAGTCTCAGGTAAGCTCCCATGTTTGAGACGATAACTTTAGTGGATACGACAAAAAAAAGCCCGGCTTTTTCGCCAGGCTTTTTCATTCTTCATTCAGCGCATCTTGAGCTGAATATCAGACCTCCTTACTTCACCACCTTGTTCCAGAATGGAATGTTGGCAAGCGACCTCGCAGTCTTGCTGTCAGCTGATGTCCCTGGCGTGAACGTGCCGCTGTCGCCCTGGGTGTTGAAAGTTGCAGCCTGCTGCTGGGCGGTATTGATCTTTTTCTGATCGGTGCCACAGAGGAAATTCTGCCAGTCAGCTATTGAGCCTTTACTTGGTACACTCCCGAACGCTGATGCGTTCAACTCCGCTGCCAGAAGCTGCTGGAGGAGCTGCATTCTCGCCTGCTCAACTGCCGTGCGCTTCGCACCAGTCGAGGTCTTAGCAATGCTGCTCCAGAATCCGCCCATCACTTCCTTGATAGTCAACGACTGACCGCAAATGGACTTGTTGCTCACGCCAGGGAAGGTATGGCCGAAACCGGTGCCGCCATCCCAGGCAATTTGCGCAAGCTGCGGATGCGTCGCCCAGAATCCTTGCGTCCTGGTCACACCAGCTCCCGTATTCTCAAAGATACAGGTAACGATATCGCCGTTCTTCAGGTCAATCGTCGCAGTCTGCGTGTTGAGATCACCGATTCCGGTACTGCCGCCGCTGCCTTCAACCTTGCAGTTATATGGATCTGTTGTCGAACCACCAATACCAGTAAGCACCCAGCCTAGCGGCACAAGCTCCCTCGCAGTATAGATGCCAGCATTCAGGTATTGCTCGTTCTGCTCGCCACCTTTGACCGGGAAGCCAACGTAGCCAGCTCCGGTTGTCTCGAAGTTGAAGCTTGTTGACATGTCTGTGCCTTTGACGATCTTCTGGATAATGATCTTGCCCTTCTTCCTGTTGGTGAAGGTGCAATGTACAGTCTCGCCTGGATCAAGGCTGATGGCGGCCTTGCGGTTCACTATATCTATCGAGGAGTCGTTGACATTCCAGCCATTTCCCTCAATATCATCCGTGCAGACCAAACCAACCAATTCATAGGCCAGTCCTGGATTGTCTTCTGTGACCGTGTAATTCCCATCAGGAACGTTCTCGAACGTCTCGGTCTCGTTGTCATTAAGGTTGAAGGCACCAGTACCAGTACCGTCGATGTTCTGGGTAAAACCAAAACCCGTGCCACCTGCTGGCTCTGTTACTTTGGTAATGAGGATTCTACCCAGCTTTTTGTTGGTGAACGTGCATTGCTTCACCGCGCCGAAATCCTCTGGATAATTGATGGTGAACTCACAGCCTGAGCTTGCCGTGTTTACCCAGCCAGCCTCCGCTTGTTCGGTAATCGTGTAACTGCCTTCAAGGAGATGGAAGTCTGCACCAGGAATGACGAACCTTTCAAAGGAGCCAGGATTTGTGTCTGAGGTGATCAGCTGGATGCCACCATTGGTTCCTGGGCCGTTAAGAGTCATCACCCAGTCGTTTTCGAGGCCTGCGGGCATTGTCACCTTGTTGACCTCAGCCACTGCACTGCCTTCTCCAACGATATTGTTGAAGATCACCGTATCCCTACAGGTTGGCAGGTTCAGATTAATGTTTTGCGTTGTTCCTCCATCAGGAACCAGACCGCCGCAGGAGCCTTCGACTACCGTGTATTGATCGGGCAGCAGACCAGAAATAATTGTCTGCTCCTGGGTCTCACCAGCAGTGAACTCAAACGAAGGTGTGGCAGCTATCTGGTTATGACTGTCCTTTACCTCAAAGCTACAAGTAATCTTCTCATCACCTTGGAGGATATCCGGGATAGTAGCGACAAGAGTGAGATCAACAAAAGCACTCGCCGAGATATTGACTGTTGCTGGGCCGCTTGAAATCGTGAACCCATTGGATGCAGTTAGAGTCGCTACATCTGATAAGGTGCCGCTAGTAATAACTGGTGTTGGATCAACATAAACAGTTTTGTTGAACTCAACATATCCAATTGGACACCCATTCGGATCTGTGCAGCTGAGATTTCCGTTCTGGGTTGCAGATGTCCAGAGCAGTGCGGCACTGTCCTTGTCGAGTTTTGTACCAAGCGTATAAGGTACACCAGCAAGCGTAAAGCTGCCATCAGCACTGCCAGAGACTGTGCTGTCAGTCGAATATTGCAGTCCGTTACCGCTGATGGACTCAACATCTGTCACAACAGCGGTGGTGTTAGTCTGGGTGCCAGGCTGGATTGACGAGACAGAGGCTGTGGCCTGGGTTTGCCCTGTAACCGGAATGCCTGTCGCTGTGTCAACATAACTGGCAGTTGCGGTATCGCTTAGATCACTGACATTCTTTGCCGCGTCAAAGGAGTGCGTCAGCACCTTGATCTCGGTGTTGGCCGGAACAGAGATATTGCCGGAAGAAATCGTGTCGAGAGCCTGCTGTCCAGAACCGAGATTGCCGAACATGGTGTCAGACACATTCACCGTAATGGCACGGGCCGCCGGATTCTTGGCGTAAATATTCGTCACCACAGTTACCTTACCGTCGATGCCAGGCAGGATCTCCCACTCTACCCGAACTGTAACCGGTGCGCTGTTGACGTTGTTGGGATCACAGGTATTGCCAAGGTTGACTACCGCTGGTGTCGCTGTTTTGGTGGCGTTCCAGATATAATCTGTTTCCCTGCTTGCGGACATATCCTTCTTCAGCTCTTGTGGCTGAATCTCTTTGACCGGGATGGAAACGGTACGTTTCCCTGTCGAGAAGTCATCCTTTTCAAACATGTACGATTGTAACGATGAACCGGGATATTGAGCCGCACCAACAGCCAGTCGATTTGCCCAGTCGATTACACAGGTGGATTTCTTTCCCTGAGTGATGGTCAGTATCCGATAGATCACCTCGTCCGCACCGCCAGTCACCCTGCCACCAATAGACTGAGGGCTAGCTGATACCGTACACGAAGAATCTGAGAAGGTGTTAAGCGTATCAGGAGATTTAAGAATCTCCGGTTCAGTCATCACGTCATAGCCGGTCTTGCCTGCTGTCTTGTGGTCGGCAGCGATGAGCACGTTGTAGGTTGTGCTATTGTCGTCACTATTTTCTACAATCAACCTATGCGGCACCAGATCAAGTTCATTCCAGCCTTTGCCCAAGTTGCCGGTGACGTATGGCGTGTCATTGCCGCCAAGAGGTGTCGGATCCTGGCAGACAAAGTTGTCGTCCGCGTTTGGCAAGGTGCCTGTAGGCGTGATTGGCGTGTTGCCACCATTGCGACAGCCCTCCAAGGTGAACTGGATGGTGTTTGGTGGTTGATCAAAAGCCAGTGCCATTGATATGGGCACAGCAACTGTTAAGCCGCTTGCAAGCAGCATCGCGCCTGATGCAGTACTCACGCATCGGCGTTTTAGGTTAATTGTAAAGTCAGACATAATACTCGCTCCTTTTTGATTTTATGATGCAGTTTTTATCGTGCAACGTACACAAAAATCTACCTCTCGGTTAAGGATTACAGGTATTTTAGGAAATAAACAAGGGGAAATTTTAACTCCAGCATCCGTATTTTATTTAATCAAAAAGGCTTGCAGAATCATATCAACTCACCTTATACTTTCTTATCTCCTTCTTCGCAGAACACCCTAGTACCACAACTATAATTGGCAACAACGTGATTCGCACCATCAAAAAGTAGGTTGGAACGATAAATAATCGAGTTGTCAGGGGAACGCATTTTGCTATGCGCCCCCTTTTTTTTATTATTGTCCTCACTTGGGAGGGTTAAAACCCCCACCTTCAGGTGGCAGCTTCAGCGGAACTTAGGTTAAGCTGGGAGCATGGAAACATATAATCATGGCTCACATGCTGTATTTTCAATACATCTGCGCTTGGCGTGGA
>NZ_JBLWEO010000003.1:0-22982 GCF_048287395.1 Candidatus Electronema sp. PJ
CGCGAACACCAACTCCCTCTTCAACAACCATGCGCACGGCTTCTCGCTTGAAATCGGAATCGTACCTGCGATAGCCCATAAACACACCTCCTGTTCCTGTCAGGGTAATTGGTGTGTCCGCTAAAGTGAAGATAGCTCAGTCAAACTTCGGACAGTCTCCCCGGCAAAGCCGGGGGGTTACCTATTATTAATTATCCTGTCAAGAGGTAAAACATTTTGACAGGCTAGACGGTATCTACGATGCCTCTATCTCCCCACCGCCTCATCCAGCTTCCGTATCAGCAGGCCGGTGAGTATCTTCGGGTAGAAGAAGGTGGACTTGTGCGGCATGATGTTGCCGCTGTCTGCGACCTTCAGCACCTGCGCCACCTTGGTTGGGTTGAGGAGGAAGAGCAGCGGTGTGTGGCCGTCCTCGACCACGCTCTGCTTGACCGCCGCATCCAGAGCCTCGTCCGGGTCGCTGAGGTAGCTGACTAACTTCTCGCGCACGCACTGCTCGTGGCTGAGGTCCAGCTGCTCCTGAATGAGGAAGTCGGAGAGCACGACCACGTCTAAGCCACGCAGCACCTCCGGCTTGGCAGTCAAGGCTGGGCTGGCCGCGAAGGTCTGCGCGGTGGAGGCAAGGAGGAAGGAGCGGTTCTCGCCCGGATGATAGACCCCGAAAGCAGGCAGGCCGCTGTCCGCCTCAGCCTCGTCCATGCGGTTGAGTGTCTCGGCAAGCAGGCTCTCGCGGCTGCTTTGGGTGATCTCTGCCACCTCCAAGCCTGCGCCCATCTTCGCCGCCAGCGCATCTGCACTCATCGCGCCCGGCCAGCGCACGAGGCGGTGCGTGGGCAGGACAGAGAGGCCCGGATCCTCGCAGCCGCAGAGATACATCATGATGAAGTTGCAGGGATGATCGGCGGGCAGCTCAGGGTTGGCGGCCAGCATCCGGCGGCGCAGCTCCAGCGCGGTGGTGTAGCGGTGGTGGCCGTCGGCAATGTACACCGGCCTCTCGGCAAAGAACTGCCGCACCGCAGCAATGGCCGCTGCGTCCGTCACCCGCCAGAGCGTGTGCGTGTTGGCATTGCCGTCCTTGACATGTAGCAGCGGCTGCGGCTCCTGCGCCTGCTCCAGCGTGCGGATCACCTCCTGCTGCGGGTCAGAGTAGATGGAAAAGATCTTGCTGAACTGCGCGCCGCAGGTCTCCATCAGCTTGAGGCGGTCGCCGATTACCCCGGCGAAGGTCTTCTCGTGCGGACGGACGATGCCCTCGCTGAACTCCGCCAGCCCGATCAGCGCGACAATGCCCTTGCGGGTCAGCCGCCTGCCGTTGGGATGCTGGTACTCAATGCTGTAGAGGTAGATGGCAGGCTGCGCGTCGCGGATGAGGATGTCTTCATTCTGCCAGGCAAGGAAGCGGTCGCGGGCCTGCTGATAGCGGCCATCGTCCACAGTCTCGTCCTGAGCCGTGTTGCGCAGGTCAAGGTTGATCATTGAGTAGGGGTTCTTCTGCCGCAGCTTCTCCCCGTCTCCGGCGGAGATGATGTCGTAGGGCGGGGTGAAGACATCATCCAGCCGCTCGATCTTGGCGGGGTTGTAGCGCAGAGCGCGGAACGGGGCAACAGCAGCCATATGTATCTCCCAAGGATAGAGGGCAATAGGGTATAGTGAAAGAGGTGCCGCTAAGATGCGGATTCCAGCTCTGTTTACCATCTTGCCGGGAAGGGATGCAAGCAGGTTTTTCTCCTCACTGCGTATTCGGTGAAGATCGGCGGGATACTCTCGGCCTACATGATCTGTTTGGTTTATGCTATCTCATAGGGTAGGCATTTTTTTATTGACAACTCTGGCCTTATCAAATTATGATAACAATATATGCGCATAAACAAGTGCATATAAAACTTTCTGGTTGGTGCTGTAATTTAGCACCAGAAAGTTGACAAAGCCACAATCATCGCGAGGTGATGCCGGAAAGCTGCGGGTCTCCAGCAAGGAGATAGTCGGGCTGCCTACTTTTAATAGTACCAGGGAGAAGTATTATGGAAACACGGGGGAAGAGTTTCTACAGCAGGCTGATCATGCTGGCAGCATTTTTTCTTGCTGCTAGGCCGTTTGTAGTACAGGCAGATATGGCTAGTCCCCATATCATCTATGAAAAGCAGCCTGATGGCACCGAGATTGCGTTGCGCATAAAAGGTAGTGATGTCGTGCATTGGCAAGAGGACCTAGACGGTTATACTGTGGTGCGCACACGCGGTAATTCAGGACGTTATGTCTATGCCAAGCAGGGAGCAAACGGCCATCTAGCTCCCACTTCACACGAAGTCGGCAAGGCCGATCCTAAGGTATTAGGTCTGAAGCGCAGAGAGTTGCCTTCCGAAACTGTACGGAAGAAAATGCGTGATGAAGGGCCAGCAGGACAATCTCCAGAAGATGCTGCTGTTGGCCAGCCCGCCTTTCAAGCAGTAGAATTAGGGCCACAGACGCTGAAAAACTTGGTTGTCCTGGTTCGTTTCAGCGACCACACCGGCAGAACCCTGCCATCTCAAGCTAACATTGATGTGCTGATGAACGCAGTTGGCGGTGATCCTACTCTTGCTCCGGCAGGAAGCCTGCGTGACATCTATCTGAACAACTCCTATGGCGCACTTACCATAGATTCCACGGTTGTTGCCTGGGCCACAGTCTCCCAACCAGAAGAATATTACGCCGCTGGGAATTCAGGCCTGACCTCGACGATCCACCAAGCCCTTGCCGAGGCTTTGAACATCGTGGACGGCGTGATTGATTTCCGGGAATTCGACCAAGACAGCAACGGCTATATTGATGCCATCACCTTCCTGCATTCAGGCTACGGCGCAGAATGGGGTGGTACTGATGCAAACGGCACCTATTACACCGACCGCATCTGGTCGCACAAGTGGGCACTCTATTCCCTGCCTGGCGGTTCCTGGCAATCGACAGAAGGCGTGCGTGTCTATAACTACCATATCAGCCCTTCGCTCTGGGGCACTTCAGGCAACACTATCGGTCGGATCGGAGTTATTGCGCATGAGACAGGCCATTTTCTGGGACTGCCTGACCTCTACGACACAGACAGCACGGGTGAGGGAGTCGGGTCTTGGTGTTTGATGGCCAACTCCTGGGGTGGAGATGGTAGTCAGCAGCCTCCGCCGCTGATGTCGGCTTGGAGCAAGATGCAGATGGGCTGGCTTAGTCCCACTGATCTTACCGCAGCAGGACATTATATCCTAGGTGATTCACTCAATTCGTCCTCCGTATATAAGGTCACGAGTAATTATCCAGCGAATGAATATCTGCTGATTGAAAATCGGCGGCGGAAGAATGCCAGCAATGTAATAGTGGACAACATTCCTGCCTCCGGTGACGGCTTGGTGATTTATCACATTGATGGTAATGCTGGATATAATACTGAAGGGTATCCAGGGCAGACTGGTTGGCCAACCAACGGCAACCATTATCGAGTAGCTGTGCTGCAAGCAGACGGCAATTATAACCTTGAAAAGAATAATAACCGGGGCGACAGCACCGATGCTTATAAAGCCACCGGCGTGAGTGCAATTGGGGCCGCGACTGTGCCCAGTACAGACAGCTATCAGGGCGGAGTGGTGTATCCGACCAACAATGAAATCTCCGGCATCAGCGCAGCAGGCGCGGTGATGGAATTTGACTTTGGTAGCCAGGCTCCAGTTAACTTTACCCTCTCCGTCAGCAAGAGCGGCAACGGCACGGTCAGTAGCACGCCTTCTGGCATTAGCTGCGGCGCAACATGCAGTGCAGACTTCACCTCCAGCACCAGCGTGACCCTCTCCGCAGCCCCTGATACAGGCTGGACATTCTCTGGCTGGAGCGGAGCCTGTTCTGGTTCTGGCAGCTGTGTGCTCACCATGACTGGCAACACGAGCGTCACGGCCACCTTTGCTCCGATTCCCCTGCCCAATGCGCCAAGCAATCTCACGGCTACTGCTGTCAAAGGCCGGAGGATCAATCTTGCCTGGGCAGATAATTCGAGCAACGAAACAGGCTTCAAGATTGAACGTTCCCTCAATCAGAGCAGCTGGACTCAGATCGCCACAACCGGTGCTAACATCAGGACGTATGCCAACAGCAGCTTGACGATTGGTACCACCTATTACTACCGCGTCCGGGCCTACAACGGCAGCGGTAATTCCGCTTACTCTAACACCGCCTCGGCAAAAGCCATCCGGTAAAGCCGCCTCCTGATTCAGCAGCGCAAATGCCCTTCTTGCCTGTAGGCAGGAAGGGCGTTTGATTAATATGCTGACGCAAAACGCGCCATTTCTACTCAGTTGCCAAGGAGTTGTACTCGGCCAAACTCCTTGGCAACTGAGCTGCACTCCTTTCCGGCTTACCAAAACTCCTTTCTTAGTCGGCAGAATTCCTCTGCGGCTTGGCCAGACTCCTTTGCAAGTCGGCCAGACTCCTTTTCTGCCGAGTAAGATTCCTTCCCTACTCGGCAAAACTTCTCTGCAAGTCGGCAGAACTCCTTTGCGGCCAAGCAGAACTTCTTTCTTGCCGAGGACAATTCAAGACGGATTTCAGCGGCGGATTCGCGAAGTGCCCTGGCAACGGCTGGCAGTAACTTGTGCCAGAGGTCTATTGTCACGAACTTATCCCTTTCTCCTTCGACGCGAGGAGCAAACAACCTTGCAGCCTCCCGCAGACCTTTTGCTTGCCATCAGCTTGGATTTCTGTTACCTTAGCAAGCTATTGCCTGAGCACTGAACAAGCTGAAAACCCGGCTCGCCGCATCTTGACCGGCTGCAAGAATACTTACTACTTATAGGCGGAACCATTGAAGACTAAAATACTCGTTGCCAACCGGGGTGAGATTGCCATCCGCATCATCCGGGCTATTCAAGAGCTGAACTGCGAAGCGGTCGCCATCTACGAAACGCCAGACCGGGACTCCATGCACATCCGCAGTGCTGACGAGGCGGTCTGGATTGGCAACGGCCCGCGCTGCGACTACCTCAATATCAACAAGGTGATTGCTGCGGCCCAGAAGAGCGGAGCTGCGGCCATTCATCCCGGCTACGGCTTCCTTGCTGAGAACGCCGACTTCGCCCGCGCCTGCGAGAAGGCTGGCATCATCTTCATCGGCCCGTCCTCGGAGGTGATAGACAACCTTGGCAACAAGGTCACGGCCCGCAGGATCATGGCCGAGGCAGGCATCCCGATGGTGCCGGGCACGCAGAACCTCAAAGCGGGAGACGAGGGCTTGCAGGAGGCCGTCGAGTTCGGCAAGAAGTACGGCTACCCGATCATGCTGAAGGCCACGGCAGGCGGCGGCGGGCGCGGCATCCGCAAGATTGAGCAAGAGAAAGACCTCAAGGATCACTATGCTATGGCCCGCGCCGAAGCCAAGGCGGCCTTCGGCGACGACTCGGTCTATCTGGAAAAAGCTGTGGTCAAGCCCAAGCACATTGAGGTGCAGATCATTGCCGACAAGAGCGGCAACACCATCCACCTCGGCACCCGCGACTGCTCCATTCAGCGGCGCAACCAGAAGCTGGTCGAGATCGCCCCGGCCTTTCAGCTCACGCCGGAGCAGCAGGAGGCGATCAGCCAGACCGCAGTGAAGGCCGCCAAGGCCGCTGGCTACTTCAACGCAGGCACGGTCGAGTTCCTCTTCGACAACGGCCAGTTCTACTTCATGGAGATCAACACCCGCCTGCAAGTGGAGCACACGGTCTCCGAGATGATCACCGGCATTGATGTCGTCCGCACCCAGATCAAGCTGGCGATGGGCAAAGACCTCTCCATCAAGCAGGAGGACATCCACCTGCGCGGCCATGCCGTGGAGATGCGCATCAACGCCGAAGACCCGAAGAACAACTTCATGCCCGAAGGCGGCAAGACCGTGCGCGTGTACCGCTCGCCGGGCGGCTACGGCGTGCGTCTGGACGGCTTCTGCTATCAGGGCTTCACCATCCCGCAGGTCTATGATTCGCTGCTGGTCAAGCTGACCGTGTTCGGCTGGTCGTGGAACGAGACGGTTGACCGCCTGCGCCGCAGCCTAAACAACTTCGTCATCATCGGCCCCAAGACCACTATTCCTTTCTATCTCAGCCTGATCAAAGACCCAGACTTCAAGGGCGGCAGCTTTGACACCTCCTTCCTTGAGACCCACGAGCACCTCTTCAACTACGAGGAGGACAGCAGCGAGGTCAACAAGCTGGCCAAGCTGATCGCCGAGATTCACTGCAAGGGCGGCAATGCCTATGCGGCGTGATAGTCGTGGTCAGCATGAGGAGAGCCTATGCCCTTCATATGCGCCTCGGCATACGCCCTGTATGCGCCTCGGCATACGCCGCGTATGCGCCTCCGCATACGGCCCGTATGACGGGAAGCATACGGACAGCCATGCGCCCATGAACCGGATCATCAGCGACAACATCGAGAAGATCAGTGCTTTGTGCGCCAGCAGGAAGGTCAGCTCGCTGGCCGCGTTCGGCTCGGTCTGCACGGAACGCTTCAGTCAGGCGAGTGACATTGATCTGCTGATCGCCTTTCAGCCGATGGAGTATGGCGAGTATGCCGACAACTTCTTCGGTCTCGCTGATGAGTTTGAGCAGCTCTTTCATCGCAAGGTTGATCTGATCACGGAGAACTCTCTTACCAATCCTTTCTTCATCGAGGCTGTCAACCGGACAAAGGTGAAGATATATGGCTGATGAGCTGGTTAGGCAACCTTGATGCGGCAGCCCGGCAAATGACAACTAACACACCACGGACACAGGTCATGACACGAATCACGCAAGACATGGACATTGCCTCGATGCTGGCCGCGCTGCGCCAAGCCGACGGCTATTACATCACCAATACGGCGCGGGACATGTCCCAGACGGACTACAAGAACCGCATCCTGCTCCACACCGATCTGATGGCGGCTCCGACCCGCGAGGCGGCAGGCTACTTCTCGCTGGAGATCACCGGCGGAGCCTCGGTGCATGTGGACATCCTGCGCAAGCAGGTGGATCCCTTCCTCAAGCTGGACTTGCTGCGGCAGGCCATGCCTAAGACCATGTTCCAGACCCTCTGCCGGGGCGTGAACCTCTTCGGCTACCGGCCTTACCCGCCCAATGTCATCCGCTTCACCGTGCGGGAGTTCGCCAAGTACGTGGATGTCTGGCGCACCTTCGACTTCCTCAACCATGTGCCGAACATGCAGGCGGTCTTTGAGGAAGTTGCCAAGGCGGGCAAGCTGAACGAGCCGTGCATCTGCTTCTCCACCGGGCCGGAGCACACGAACGCTTACTACGTGGCCAAGGTGAAGGAGATTCTTGCTGTCACCGGCGAGGACATCACCCTCTGCATCAAGAACCACGGCGGCCTCGGCACACCGCGTCGCATCGGCGAGCTGGTCAATGCGATCAAACAGGCCTACCCTGATCTGATCATCCACTACCACGGCCACAACACCGACGGCAACGACGTGGGCCGCATCACTGAGGCCGTGCTCAACGGCGCAAAGATCGTGGATGCCTCTGATCACGCCTTTACGGGCTACTACGGCCCGCCCGCAGTGCTGACCGTCATTCAAACTCTGAAAGATCACGGCAAGACAGCAGTTGGCATTGATGAAGCGGCGGTGATTGCCACGTCCGATGCCATCCGCGATCAGCGTCCGCACTACGCGCAGTTTGAGTCGCAGATCAAGGGCTTCCAGCCGACTGTGCAGATCCATAAGCTGCCCGGCGGGGCGATGGGTTCGAGCTTGGAGCAAGCAGCCAAGGGCGGCTTCTTAGACAAGATGCCGGACATCCTCCACAAGGAGCTGCCCAAGGTGCAGGAGGAGCTGGGCAACTTCTGGAGCGTCACGCCTGGCTCGCAGATTCTGTGGACAACAGCGGTTTCCAACGTCCAGCATGGCCGCTACGAGTCGCCCTCTGGCGACCTGAAGAACCTGCTGCTGGGCAAGTACGGCCCCTTCCCCTTCTATCAGCCTGCCGACTGGATTTATGAGAAGGTCTTTGGCGAGGACTGGCGCAAGGTGCTGGCCGAGCAGGGCGGAGCTGAGGCGATCAGCGACATGGACATCGAGCAGGAGCGAAAGACCCTGACTGACCGCTTGGGCTATGAGCCGACTGAGCAGCAGCTGGTTATCTACCTCCAGCACCCGAACGATGCGGTCAACTTCTACAAGTTCGAGGCGGAGTTCGGCAAAGCCTACGTGCTGCCGCCGTCCATCTTCCTGCGGCAGGGCGGCTTTGCCTTGGGCGAGACCATGACTTTCCGCGACCACTTTGGCAAGGAGCATCTGCTGGAGGTTGGCCCGGTGCAGAAGACCGAGGACGGCCACACCAACGTCTATCTCAACGTGGATCACCACGAGCGGGTCTATGTCTTCGAGCCAGTCAAGCCTGCGGGCGCGGCACCGGCTGCGGCCAAGCTGTCGAAAGAGGAGATTGCCGAATTAGCCAAGGCTGGCGATTGCCGCGCTCCCTTTGCTGCCAATGTCAGTGCTGTGAGCGTCAAGGCAGGACAGGCAGTGGCAGCTGGCGATCAGCTGCTCGTGCTGGAAGCGATGAAGATGCAGACCCCCATTGTTGCGGAAGCTGCGGGCGTGGTCGTAGCTGTCAGCGTCAAGGTGGGGCAGAGCCTCCAGCCGGGCGACAAGCTGGTGAAGGTGGATGTGAAGGAGGGGTGAGCTGATTTCTTTCTTTTCTGGCATCATGGCACGGCATTCCGTGCCATGATGACTTGGCTGGGAACTTCTATGGCACCAAATCAATCTTGCCAGAGAGAATCGACTCGCAGTTAAATGTGGTTCTTCCTGTCTTTACTACCTTGCAATCATGGGGCAAGGCAACGCCTAGCTCGTCATGTTGCCAGTCGGCTTTGATGCAGCGACGTTTCGTGGTCTGCTGTTTGCAGTATTGAGTAAGCGAGCAGCCGCTGTCGTCCACTGATGCGCCAGCATTTGTGTCTGGGCAGCGATCAGTGCCGTTGTATTCGCCGTCACCATCGATATCAAAACCGTCAATCTTCGCTTGTAAGGCATCCCGTTGGGCTTGCAACGCATCTACTTGTCCCTGCAGAGATTCTACTTGCGCTTGTAGAGCCGCAACTGTGGCCTGACATTGGTCTCCTGTCTCTACTGGCACATCAGAGTTGTAGCGGACAGAACCATATAAGGCTGCTTCCCCGCCTTCGCAATGCTGCTCAAAGTCTGCGGCAAAACTGGTAATGGTATCCCCTGCGCCATACACGATCTCTTTGACTTCAAAACGACCAGTTAGCTCGTTACATCCTCTTCCGTCACCTGAGAAATCCAGCCCTGGCACGTTGCTTGCTTGGAAGGGAAAACGGGTAGCGTTCTCATACACACCTACTTGCAAGAGTACATCACCAGGTGCGGCAAAATTAGCATCCCACCAGAGAAAAGGCGTGTCAGTGAAATTCTCCATAGAGACGGTTACGCCATTGTCATAGTTTTTCGAGGCGGAAAAAGTGAGGTCTGCATCAGTGTAGGTCTTCTCCTTGCCTTGTCCGATATAATCTCCAGTCTCGCTTCTGTAATAGAGAATATTTTCCCCTGCATATACCGGAGATGCAAGCAAGATAAGCACGCCAGCTAGCCATTTCTTCATTTTTAATCTCCAACGAAAAAGAGAGCTTCATTTATGTTGAGGCATTCAGATGAATTACTGCCTAACATAATCCTCTGTTTTCTCTAAGTCAACAAGAAAGTTGCTGAAATCTTGCGAAAAACAGTCTATTTTTCAGCCTGTCCTGTGCAGGGTAAAACGGGGCAGCTCAAGCTGTAGTTGAGACGAATAAAGCCTGAAACGAGGCAACTGAAGTACGGCTCGGTAAGAAAGGAGTTGTAATCGGTAACAGAGGAGTTCGGCTTGGCCAGACTGCTTTCCTGCCGACTTGCAAAGGAGTTTGGCCGACTTCAACTCCTTTGCAAGTCGGCAGGATTCCTCTGCGGCTTACCAGAACTCCTTTGCTGCCGACTAGAACTCCTCTTCTGCCAAGCCGAACTGCTTTGAAAACGAGCAAGAAAGGACTAAAATGAGGTTGTTAGCAGGGTCTAGGCTGCTGCTCCCTGAGCCGCTCTATTTCTTCTTCCTGAGCGTGATTGTCACCCGACGATTGAGCCGCCGCCCTTCCTCGGTCTTGTTGGAAGCGACCGGCTTGGCATAGCCGTACCAGTAGAGGAGTACCCTGCCTTTTTTGAGCGGGAAGTTGTCGAGGAGATACCGTTGCGCGCTTTCTGCCCTGCGCCGGGAAAGGTTGATATTGTACTGCTTGGTGCCGCGAATATCGCAGAAGCCAGACAGAACGACGTAGTCATGCGGGTTCTCAGTCAGATAGCGGCCCAATCGGTCGAGCTGGTTCTGATATTCCTTCCTGATGTTCGCCTTATCAAAGGCAAAGAGGACGTTTTGGAACGGACCGTCCGCAGGCATGTAAAGCCTGCCGAGCAGATGCTCAGGATGCTCGGCCACAGTGTCAAAGTCAATCACCTGCGAGCAGTCGTTGACCTCGGCGATGTCATTGAGCAGCTTTACCGCTGTTCTATTGGTCGCGCTGCTGATCAAGGTGAAGCAGATATCGTATTTGGCCGCCAGCTTTTTGGCCTGGGCAAGCGGCTCTGGTTCATCCACGCCTGCAAAACGGGAAGCAGCTCCGTTGGTGAACATGAAGATCTCAGTGCGGCCCGGCAGACCAAGCAGATATTCGAGCTTCATAAGAGCGGTTTGCAGCATTGGCGGGCCAAAACTGGTCACGGGTAGCTGTTCCAGGGCAGCGGCAAACTCTTCCTGATTGTAGTTGTGGAGCTGATAGTAGGGATGAAAACCTTTTTCTGCCCCAGGTAGCCACATCACGTTCTTCCAATGCGGATACAGGCCAGTCTGCCAGTTCAACTCCGGCAGGCTGGCATTGCTTTTGAGGAGGATCTGCTTCGACATCTCCAGCCGGGTCATGCCGTCCCTGTACGGGACATCCATTGCGGTGGAAGGATCGTAAAAGATGAAGAAGTTATCTGCCATGCGGATGTATTGCGGCTTTTTCTCCGCAGGAAAGGCATCTGGCTGCCAGATCCAGTCCTTTTTATCAAAACGCTTGGCCTTGTTTTTTTTGCTCCGGGCAGGAGAATCCGCAGGTAGGGCAAGAAGCAGAACCGCCAGCAGTGTGGCCAGCAGACGCAGCGTTCTGGAGGTCATGGTTGTATTCTCCTTAACGTGTTAAAAACGCACCCGGTCTTCCGCAACCGGCAAAAGGGCATGAGGCAGTGTCCGTACCATTTCCTGGATCGCGGGCAACTCGGTTCTCCGCAGGTCATGATCAAGATGCACAAGGGCGATCTGGCCCATTTCCAGCTCTTGAGCCAGCAAAAGCGTGCTGGTGACTGAGCCGTGATAGGGATAGGTATCAACCTTGCTGAATGACTCATGGATGACAAAATCGCAGCCCTGGATCAGCTCTTTGGCGTGTTTTCCTGCTCGTCCGTCACCGCTATAGTAGAAGCTGGTGGGGCCGTCTTTCAGCCGCAGGCCCAAGTTATATTGCGAATGTTGTGTCAGCGCAGCAGACCAGGTCAACCCGGCCACTGAAATACTCTCCTGGGCATGGAGGACATGAAATTCAAACGTGAAGCTCAGTTTTTTCTCAAAAGTGGGGTAAGCCAGCTCCAAGGCAGCTCTGACTTTGCAGTCTATACCTTTCTGGCCAACGATAACCAACGGTCGAGTGCGGCCCAGCTGCCAGAGACGGAGGAAGAGCAAGGGCAGGCCAAGGAAATGGTCCCCGTGAAAATGAGATATCCAGATGCAATCCAGTTCGGTCGGCTGTTCTACTGTCCGAAAATACTGATGCGGCACCGAGAAACCGCAGTCTAGCAGGATTCTGGTGCCGTTACTGGCGGTGATCAGGGAAGAGCTGTTGCCATGCGCGGTGTCACAGGCTTCCCCAACTCCAAGAAAAAAGATTTCCACCGTAGCTGCTCCGTTCTTACGATTTATGGGCCGTTGTCTTCATAAAAGGGAGATTCTGCGCTGCCGGACATCCTGACGGCTCAGTCTTTTTTGCCTGTGCTCGTTGTAATATAGGTGTTTTCCGCTGCTGAGGCAAGCCAGTTTGCGGAAAATTGCGGCGGCGGCTTAGATTGCAAGGCTGTTTCTCGCCGCTGTTCGCTCGGCCAGCTCTTCAGGCGCGAAGTCCAGAAAGGAAAATAGCCATTCTTCCAGCTGACTGCATTTCCTAAAGTTATCCTGGATCAGTTCATGTCTGCCCGCTTCGCCGCGACCGTACTTGTCCAAGATATACTCCAGCCGTTCAGCTAAACTAACGATATTGTCGTGAAGGACGCGCTTGTCCGCGTAATAAATGATCTCGTTAGCGGAAAAAATACCAGCCCGATACCGCGCTGGGGCGAAATCAGGCAAAATGACATGTCCAGCGACGATGGTGGCGATTTCTGGGAAGCCTTCTTTTAAGCAGATTGCTGCTCCAGCCTTGGCATGGTCATCGCCGCTGCGCAGGCAGGATGTTTTGGCAATGTCGTGCAGCAAGGCACCGCTGAGGCAGAGCTGAAGATCAGGCGGCTGCTGGCTGGTTTTGCTCAAGCCTTCTGCCAGCAACCCAGCAATCCGGGCAACCATAACTGAATGCGCTCGGATGTTGGCCAGCATCCCGTGCTGGTCCATCAGCGCGGCGCAGGCGGCAATATCCGGGATGTTCATCAGGGCCAGAATGTACTATCTGCTGCTCAGGCGATGCACCGCCTCGACCGCAATCTGCACCTGCTCCGGCGGAGTCTGCGGCAGGATGCCGTGGCCAAGGTTGAAGATATGCCCCTTGGCAGCCTTGCCTTCATCCAGAATGGCGGCAATTCGTTTCTCCAGCTCGTTTTTGGGCAGGAAAAGGGCAACCGGATCCAAATTGCCTTGCAGGACATGCTGATCTGCAATTTTGGCTGCCTCATCCAGCTTAATCCGCCAGTCTAAGCCGAGGACATCGGCACCGCTGGTCTTGCTCAGTTCCAACAATGTTGCGCCGTTGTTGGCGAAGTAGATGATGGGAACATCCGTCATCTTGCGCAGATCAGCAATAATCGACTGGACATACGGCAGGGCAAAGCGTGCAAAGTCGCAGGGAGCCAGCACGCCTGCCCAAGAGTCAAAAATCTGCAAGACCTGCGCTCCTGCCCGCGCCTGCGCTTGCAGGTAAAGGCTGGTGCAGCGGGTTATCTTCTCCAGCAAGGCGTGATACAACTCCGGTTGCTGATAGGCCATCCGCTTGGTTTCCAAAAAGACCTTGGACGAGCCGCCCTCAATCAGATAAGTGGCCAACGTAAAGGGCGCACCGGAAAAACCAATCAGCGGCACCTTGAGGGCGCAGCGCAGTAGGCGGATAGTTTCCAGCACAAAGGGCAGACTCTCTTCCGGGTCGGGAATCAGCAGCCGGTCAACCGCAGCCTGTGTTCGCACCGGCTCAGGGAAAACCGGTCCTTTGCTCTCGTGGAACTCCAGCTGAAGGCCCATCGCCTCCATTGGGATAAGGATATCTGAAAAGAGGATGGCAGCATCAAAGCCGAAAATATCTACGGGCTGGAGCGTAACTTCGGTGCAGAGATCTGGGTTCTTGCACAGCTCCAGAAAGCTGACTTTGCCCCGCACGGCCTGGTATTCGGGCAGATAGCGGCCTGCCTGGCGCATGAACCAGACCGGCGTGTATTCGGTTTGCTCGCCCCGACAGGCGCGTAAGAAGGTGTCGTTCATTGTCGTTAGATAAAATCAGCTGCGGGGCTGATAGGCACAGAACGGTTCCTGGGCCAGATAGTCGCCACTCATGGCGTAAGCCCTGGCCCGACAGCCACCGCAGACATTGACATATTCGCAGCGTCCACAATTATCCTTATAGCCCTTGAAGTCCCGCAGTTCCAGAAAAAGTTTTGCCTTTTCCCAAATATCCTGAAAATGTTGTTCTCGGATATTACCTGCGGCTTTCGGGAAATAGCTACATGGTAGGATGTTGCCATCGACATCAATTAGGCAAATAAGCTGCCCGGCCAGGCATCCTTTCGAGCCACCGGTGGAAAATTGCAGGCTCCTGCGCTTGAATTTCTCGCCATCCTCTTTGGCCCGCTGAAGGACGATGCGGTAATACTGCGGGGCGCAGGTCGGGCGGACAAGCAGCTCGTGTTCCTCCTTTTCCATATCGTAATGCCAATTGAGCATGTCCTCGTATTCCGAAGCGGGAATCAGCTCATTCATAATATCTTCGCCGCGCCCGGTCGGCACAATCATGAAGAGATACCACGCCGTCGCGCCCAGCTTTTTCACCAGCTCATAGAGCTTGGGAGCCTCGGTTTTGTTGCGCTGGGTGAAGGAGGAGTTGACCAGAAACTTGATGCCGTGTTCGTTAAACAGGCGGACAGCGTTCATGGTGCCGTCGAATGCGCCAGGTTGATTGCGGAAATTGTCGTGCACCGCCGCCGTGGAGCCGTCTAAGCTGAGGGAGACCATTTTAATCCCCGCCTCTTTGATCTTGGCGCAGATTTCTTCCGTGACCAAGGTGCCATTGGTGGCTAAACACATCCGCAAACCAAGACCAGTGCCGTAAGCCGCAATGTCAAAGACATCAGGCCGCAGCAGAGGTTCGCCGCCGGAAAGTACCACAACCGGATTTGCGTAGGATTTGAGGTCATCGAGCACTCGTTTCGCCTCGGCTAGCGAGAAATCTGGGTGGCCTTGCACTTCAAGGCCAGAAGAGGAGCGGCAATGCACACAGTTCAGGTTGCAGCGGCGGGTGATTTCCCAAGCAATCCATTTTGGTTCAAAATCCATTGCAGCCCTCAGCAGATTGGCGGTTCAGTGCAAGTTGCACAGTTAGACGAAAAACTGTTTGCAGAAAGGGAAAGGAAATAACTATATTCTTCCTGCGGGCAAGGGTCAACTGCTTTGTTTGCCGCTTAAGGCTGCGCAGCCGCCAACCTATTTTCATCACAAGGAGATTGCACCATGCAGGAAGTTAAAACCGTCGTCACCCCTGTTGATTTTTCCGACAACGCCAAGATGATCGCCGATTCAGCTGGTTATATGGCAGGAAAGTTCGGAGCCGAGCTGCATTTGGTCTTTGTGTTGCAGAATTTCGAGGACTATTCCGGTTTTTTTGTCCCACCGGTCAACCTGCCCAACTTGGAAAAGGAGCTGCTCGAATCTGCCCAGCAAAAAATGGAAGAGTTTGCAGAAAGCTGCCGGGAAAAAGCCTTAGCAGCCGGGATCGCAGGCCTGCACAGCAAAGTATTGACGGGCGATGTGGCTGAAGAGATCCTTCAATACGCCAAGGAGGTCCATGGCAACCTGATCATCATGGGTACGCACGGTTATAAGGGCCTGGAACGGATCATGTTCGGCAGTGTAGCCGATAAGGTGGTCAAGGGAGCCTGTTGCCCGGTGATGACCATCAATCCTTACCGCAAAGACTGCGGGGAAAAGGAGTAAGAGGGCAATACATGGGCGGTTTATGAACTGCCCATGTATTCTTGACTTAACCGTAGATTATCAAATATACTCAGATAAGGAGCTACTCACGCTAGAATAATTCGACCTGATCTGTATTTACAGAGGAGGCTTACTATGCAAGCCGTAATCACTATAATTTTATCTGTCTTTTTCTTTTTAATCTCTTCTTCAGCCTATTCAACCACCTTTTTTGTCGGAAAAATCCCAGTAGTCATCGAGAAAAATGAATTTTATTCTGGAATGACCGGCTATATCCAGCTTCAAGGGGATATTCAAGACAAGAACGTCTCGGTGTATGACATTGACCTTGAAGATAATGCCCAGTCTGGTCTATTTAGCCAGCTTAAAAACAAAGGCATCAAGGTAGTTTGTTATTTCAGCGCAGGTACCTATGAAGACTGGCGGAGTGATAAAGACCAATTTGCTGCGGATATTTTAGGTAATAATCTTGCGGAATGGCCTGGTGAACGCTGGGTGGATATCAGATCAGCAACCACCCGAGCCATCATGGCCGCCCGGATGGATCGGGCTGCTAGTGCTGGCTGCGATGCTGTTGATCCAGACAATGTGGATGGATATCAGAATGATTCCGGTTTTCTGCTAACTGAAGCAGATCAAATCGACTATCTGCACTGGCTTGCCAAAACTGCGCACAGCAAAGGGCTAAAAGTCGGGCTAAAAAACGCGGTTGGCCTCATTCAAGTTGGGTCTCTTGCCCAGCATTTTGACTTTACGATCAACGAAAGCTGTTACGATTACCAAGAATGCGGGCTACTCAAGCCATTTATTGAGAAGAATAAATGGGTATTTATTCTGCAATACGATGCAGCCAAAGTGCCAGAATACTGCTCTGCGGCTCAGAACGACAAATATTTCCTAGCCTTTTTCAACAAAGAACTGGATGGCGCAACCTATCTTCCTTGCCCTTGATCTGCGCCAGCCTTGCTCGGCAAGAAGCAATTCCTTTGCACGGGCAAGGCGATGGGGTATAATTGAACCGAGCTGACGCTAGCGTCGATTATTCCCTCTTTCTACTCCAAAACTCTGACCTAAATCACGTGTACGGCTCGTTGGCCAAGGAGTTTGGCTTGGCCGGAAAGGAATTGTACTCGCGATCAGAGGAGTTGTAGTCGGCAGCAAAGGAGTTCGGCTTGGCCAAACTCCTTTGGTAGTCGACCAGAAAGGAGTTTTGCCGATTAAAACTCCTTTCTTAGTCGGCAGAACTCCTTTCCGGCTTGGCCAAACTCCTTTGGTAGTCGGCCAGACTCCTTTGTTGCCGACTACAACTCCTTTGCAAGTCGGCAGAACTCCTTTCTGGCCGAGCCAAACTCCTTTGTCAGCGAGCAAGAAAGGAAGATAAACTCCAAGGCAACCAGGCCTTTCTTTTCAGGATTTACTGCAACCAGAACCCCTTCTTCGCTGACACGACGCATGTCCCCTGCCACCACCTGCCTGTCGCCCCGTTGTTTCCTGCATTTGTGGGCCGGTCTTTGCCTGTTGCTTGCGTTGTGCTTGAGTACGAGTTTTTCTCTCGCTGAAGCAGCAGAAAAGCCGTCTGCTTCAACCGCCGTCGCCCAAAAAACAATTGATCTCGATTACCAGAAGGCTGCCGACCAGTGTTATCGCCTGCTGCACAACCCTGCACAGGGTGGAAACCGAGAGGACTGGCTGAAGAGCATTCAGGAAATCGAGCGGATTTACCGGCAAGACCCACAGAGCCGCATTGCACCGGCTTGCCTGTACTTAACCGCCCGAATGCACCACGCCATACACCAGCGATTCCACCGCCCCGCTGATTTGGATCAAGCCGTGGCTGTATTCAGCAACGTGGTCTCCCTGTTTCCGCAGAGTAGCGAGGCTGCGGAATCGCTGTTCGCCTTAGCGCAGATCGAGCAAACCAATGGCAATCTGCGGGGCGCAGCCAAAACTTACTATAAATTGGTGCATGGCTATCCTTTCAGCAACCGCAAAGCGCAAGCAGAAGAACAGCTCCGGCAGCTGACCGTGATTGCGCAATCATTGGCCGCCCGCAAGCAAGGCAAGAAGGTGGCTCCTGTGGTGAAGATGGAGTCGCCGCAGCCTGTCGTTGCTGCTACCCCAAGTCGTTCTGTGACAAATCTCCCGTCTTTGCCAGAAAAGAAGCCGCAGGAGAAAATGGTTCTACCGCCGCTGGAACCTGTCATAGAGCCACTCTTTACGCCAAGGCGGGCCACGCAGCCACCTGTCATAGCAATGGTGAAGGAGCCAGAAAAACCCAAACCGTCTCAGCTTATCGTTCCCGCTTCTCCACCTGTGCTCGCCGAAAAAAAGCCGCAGCAAAAGATTATCCTGCCCTTGCCTGTGCCGCCCAAGGTTGCTACTCCATCCCCCGCAGTAAAAGAGCAAGCAAAGGAAGATGAAGAGTCCTGGCTGGCGAAAATTAGCT
The DNA here is from genome assembly GCF_048287395.1 of Candidatus Electronema sp. PJ. Lineage (NCBI taxonomy): Bacteria > Pseudomonadati > Thermodesulfobacteriota > Desulfobulbia > Desulfobulbales > Desulfobulbaceae > Candidatus Electronema > Candidatus Electronema sp. PJ. The sequence continues at coordinate 17,932 of NZ_JBLWEO010000003.1, forward strand.
TTCCCTTATTCGGCGATGATGAAGAGGAGGAGAAGCCTATTGTTCCTACAATCAAACCCATTATTTCAGAACCGGTAAAGCCCGTTCCGCCGCCGCCCAAACCAGAGCCACCCAAGCCTGTGGTTGTTGCGCCTCCTGCGCCGGAAAAGGCGAAAGAGACCAACGTTGCTGCGCAGCCGCCTCTTCAAGAGAGGGAGCAGAGCAAGATCTTGGTTTCCGAGCTAAAAATTGCCTCAGTGGAACCAGAAAAGCCTGCTGTTACGCCCGCACCTGTCGCGCCAACAGGCATAATCAAGCCCACGCCTCAACCAGAACCACCCAAGGTTGAAGTAAAGCAAGAAAAGGCGCAGCCTCCGGTAATAGTCCAGCCGGAGGAGAAGATACCGGAAAAATCCGCCTTAGCCGAGCTGCTGCCGATTCAGCATTGGTCTTCGGACAGCTATAGCCGGGTGGCAGTCAGCGTATCCAGTCTGGCGAGCTATCAGGCCGAGCTGCCAGATAAGAACAGCAAGCAGCCAGGCCGCCTCCGCCTGGAATTCAAAAAGAGCCATGTCGCCCCAGCATACCGTGCGCCGATGACGGTGAACGCTGGTTTAATCAAAACCATCCAGGCTGAACAGACAGATGACGAGACCGTGCGGGTGTCACTGGAATTGGCTGCGGATGCTGACTGCAAAATTTTCAGTCTCAATGATCCGTTCCGGGTGGTGGTTGATTTGCACGGTGTTAAGCCAGAAGAGACGGTAGAGAAAACCGTGCCAGCCAGCCCGAAGGAGCTAGTCAAGCAGGAGAACAAGGACAAGCCTGCGGCAGTCCAGGAGCAGATCAAGATCAAGCCTGAAGCAGCGGAGAATCGCAGCCTAACCCTGGCCCAACAGCTTGGCCTGGGTATCCGGCGGATCATGATCGACCCTGGTCACGGCGGCAAGGACGTGGGTGCCACCGGCTTTAGCCTGGAAGAAAAAAATCTTGTCCTGGATATTGCCAAGCGGGTGCGAGAACTCCTGCAAAAGGAGAACTATGAGGTACTATTAACCAGAGAACAGGATGCCTTTCTGCCCCTTGAGGAACGTACAGCCCTGGCCAACACCAAAGGGGCCGACCTTTTCCTCTCCATTCACGTCAATGCTCATCCTAAAGCCTGGGTAAAAGGCGTGGAGACCTACTATCTCAACCTCGCTGCCAACCCAGAAGCCATGCGGGTCGCGGCTTTAGAGAATGCCACCTCATCCCGCAGCATGAGTGAGATGCAGGGCATCTTGGCCGATCTGATGAAAAACACCAAGATCGATGAATCCTCTCTGTTGGCCGAGTTTATCCAGACCAGTATGGCAGATGGTCTGCGTCGATACAAGATTAAGAACCTCGGAGTAAAGAAAGCACCGTTCTATGTGCTGATTGGTGCGCAGATGCCAGCGGTACTGGCGGAAATTTCCTTTATCAGTAATAAGGAGGAGGCGTTACTGCTCAAGGACGACCAGTATCTGCAAGCCATTGCCAAGCAGATTGCAGTGGGTGTAGTCGCTTACATCGAACATCGGCGAACAGAGGCCACTGCTGCCTTGAAGACGGAGAACGCGGATGAGCATTTATGATTCATGAAAATCCTCTTCTTCGCCAACACCGACTGGTATCTGTACCACTTCCGCCTTGATCTTGCCCGCTACTTCCAGGCGCAGGGCCTTGAAGTGGTGTTAATGTCACCGCCGGGAGATTACGCGCAATGCTTCATAGATAACGGCTTTCGCTGGCTAGCTGTACCGATGAACCGGCGTAGCTTGAATCCTTTCCGGGAGCTGGGCCTGCTCAAACATATTGCAGCCATTTACCAGCAAGAAGCCCCAGACGCAGTCTTGCATTTTACCCTCAAGCCGGTGCTCTACGGCGGCCTAGCAGCTCAGATAGCTGGGATACAGCACAGAATCCACGCCGTTACTGGCTTGGGACATGTCTTTATCAATCCATCGCTTAAAGCGCGTATCTTGAGACCTGTTGTGCAATGCCTGCTGAGACTGGCCTTGCGCGGCAAGAGCAGCCGTCTGATTGTCCAGAATCCCGATGACCAGCGGTTCTTTCTTGACCGCTGCTTCCTTCCTCCTGAGCAAATTCATCTCATTCGGGGTTCTGGGGTAGATACCGAGTTCTTCACGCCTGAGCAACAGCAGCGGCACGAGAAATTCAGGGTGCTGCTGGCTGCCCGGCTTTTGCGGGAAAAGGGCATCAAGGAATACGCAGAAGCAGCTGCGCTGTTGGCGCACCGTGCCAATGAAATAGAGTTTCTCCTGGCAGGAGCTGCGGATCCTGGCAATCCAAGTTCGATCACCAAGGCTGAAATGAGACAGTGGCAGGCATCTGGGCAGCTTAACCTGCTTGGTCAGGTGGAGAACATGCGCCAACTCCTCAGCGAAGTGGATTTGATGGTGCTGCCTAGTTGGCGCGAAGGAGTACCACGCAGCCTGCTGGAAGCCGCTTCCATGGCTTTGCCCCTTGTCGCTACGGATGTCCCAGGTTGCCGAGAAATTGTCGAAGATGGCCGCAATGGTTTCCTGGTTCCGAAGGGCAATGCAGCAGCTTTGGCCGCAAAGATTGAATACCTGCTTGATCATCCTGAACTTTGCAGCCAGTTTGGCAAAGCAGGCCGGGAAAAAGCAGTGCAGGCATTTGACCGCAGCATCGTCTGTTGCCAAACTTGGGATGTCTGCCGCGCCTTGGGTTTAGGATGCTGACTGTCCAGAACATGCAGCCAGAAACCGCTGCACTCCTCCGCCAGGTCTTCCACAATCAGGATGCAGTCTGGCCAGAAGGAAACAGTCTCACCGCAGAGGTCTTTTTCCTTGAAGTGCGGGCGCAAGGCCTGGTTCCGCTGCTCTTCCGCCAGCTTAGGAAAGAGCATTGCTTGCACTGGCCACCAGAATTGTTAGCCCGATTGCGGGCGACAGCTTTGCGGCAAGCAGCAGCAGAGCTGCTGTGGGAAACAGATCTCCGCAGCGTGCTGCAAGCCTTAGCTGGCATCAGCGTTGCGCCGTTGCTGCTCAAAGGCACGGCCTTATCCTACTCGCTGTATCCTGAACCTTGGCTCCGGCCTCGTTGCGATACAGATCTGCTGATTCCTGTTGCCGACCGCGAGAAGACAGCTGCCTTACTTCAACAGCTAGGCTACAAGCCTTTGCACGAAGCTAGTGCCAATTGGATTAACTCGCAGAGCAGCTGGTCGCAGCCACGGCAAGGCGTGGACTGTCGCTATGACCTCCACTGGCAGATCAACAACAACAGCAGCAAGTTCAGCAGAAATTTTACCGAGACTACGCCAGTTGCTCTCCCTGTGCTCGGAGAACATGCTAAGACACTGAACACCATCGATGCCTTACTGCTGGCTTGCTTTCATCGCGCTGGGCATTTTTCCCACAGCGGCGATCAGTTGATCTGGCTCTACGACATTCATCTGCTTTGCCAAGCCCTGACTGAGCAAGAAGCAGCGATGTTCCACCAGAAAGCCAAGGAATTGGAGATCAGCTCCTTATGCGCTGATGCTGCTACTGCCGCGCAGTTCTGGTTCAACACCACTCTGCCTGAAACATTCGCGGCCATGCTGCAAGAGCAGCGCAGTGATGAAGAGTTTTCTCTTTTTCTCCAACCAGGAAGAAGCGCAGGAATCAGAAATCATGCTTTGCTCAAACTGCAAGACATGGCAACATGGCATGAACGGCTGCGCTTTCTTTGGTACAATCTCTTTCCGCCAGCTGAATATATGCTCTGGCGGTATAACAAAAAGAATAAATTTGTGCTGCCCTTGCTGTATGCCCAACGTTGTGCCGAAGCTGTTGCTCTCTTGCTCAAACGAGAAAGCAGATGAAATCGCATTGGGCTTGTATCTTTCTCTCTGGTGTTTGCACTGGAGTTATTCTTCTGCTTACCCTCATTGTTCTCTTAGTGCTGCAAGTTCCTGCCTGGTTGGTTGTGACTGAACAACCACAGACAGCAGATGTCATTGTTGTGCTGGGAGGCGGCGGCCCAAGCCGCTTGCGCAAAGGTTTAGCTCTGTATGATGCAGGACTGGCAAAGCAGCTGCTTCTTGTGGATAGCAGCAGAAATGATTGGACAGCTCTTATCCAGGAAGTTTGTCCAAACTGCACAGACAAGAAGATCACTATCTTGGAAGGTTCCAGAGATACCTTTACAGATGCTGAACTGACAAAGAAGTATTGCCTGGCGCAAAAGATACGGAGCTTGCTTGTGGTGACTGATCCATATCACACCAGAAGAGTTGCCTTAATTTTTAGGAAAGAATTCTCCAGCAGTTCTGTCGGTGTCAAAGTGATTAGCTCAGGAGAGTTTAAGCCGCTCTTATCACCCAACCAGAGATGGTGGCAGGATAATGCCACGCTCAAAACGATCTGGACAGAAGCGAATAAAAACTTTCTCATTCTGCTGCGAAACTATGGGCTATTTGCTGATTAACCTTGTGGCACGATTCTGTTTATCGGGATATTTACTCACTGCGTTTGCACCGGGAGGGAAAGTCGGCGGTTGTAGAAGCCGCTGCCCAAAACTTCTCTCTTGACAATCATGACCAGCCGAAATAAATTCGGCGGTTATCCTTCTTCCCGATTCCCCGAAAAAATAAACTCCGCCATATCAAACGAAATGAATGCAATTCAAGCCAAGTAGGTCTGCTTGAGTGCAACGAAAGCAGACAGCTTTCTGATTGAAGATGGTTGGAAGTATTGTTCTTGGATGATGGGATGTAAACGAATAAGTGGGGATAAACAAAAATTTACGATGAACACTGTAAAGACTATACTTATCTTGTCGGCAAATCCAAAGGATACTGCAAGGTTAAGATTAGATGAAGAGGTTCGTGAAATAGAAAATGGATTGCGACTATCAAGAAATCGTCAGAAAATTTGTATTTATTGTCCTCACTTGGGAGGGTTAAAACCCCCACCTTCAGGTGGCAGCTTCAGCGGAACTTAGGTTAAGCTGGGAGCATGGAAACATATAATCATGGCTCACATGCTGTATTTTCAATACATCTGCGCTTGGCGTGGATC
>NZ_JBLWEO010000004.1:0-40871 GCF_048287395.1 Candidatus Electronema sp. PJ
AAGAGCATCCGGTACGAACTGGGAGTAGTGAGTGCGTTGACTGTGGGTCTCCATTGAATCGTTGCCATGTTCTGCCTCCTGATCTTTTAACTGATTGAGATGACGGAATGAATGCTGCTCCTGCTCAAGATAAAACGAGTTCCTTTCCCTGTCAACACTTTTTTCATGCTACCGCATAATTGATGGCAGGAAAAAACATAGTGCTTGCGCGTTGGAAAACATAGTGCTTGCGCGTTGAAAAACATAGTGCTTGCGCGTATGACGACATAGTACTTGCGCGTACTACGACATAGAGAATGGTTTTTCGACGAGCAAGCACTATGTTTTTCCAGGAGCAGGAGGGAGGGAGAAGATTTGAGTAGCAGCTGAGGGAGAGGTGGGCAAAGGAAAGGTGTAGTCACCTTCATTTTTTCTTTGACTTCATCCAAAGTGCTCATATATATATTTCTATATGGCTCAGTCAATCGTGACATGAACCTATCTCAAAACATCAAAAAGGAGGAGCAGAAAATGGCAACACTAATACCACAGGATTGTTTTACCACAGCCTATGACTACACCATACGCTTCTATCCACGTTACCTAACATGGGTTCAGCAGAAACTTTCGATTATCAACGGGCTTGGTGGTCCGGCAACTATGGGGCCGGAGGATAAAATGGTTGTGGCGATGAATGATGACACACTGTATGCGCAAGCATTTCTTGACTTGTCGGAAGGGCCGCGAGTGCTTACTATTCCAGCATACGATTATACATATTCAGCACTGCAACTTGATATGTTTGGGACAGTTCTGAATATATCTGGAACTTCTTGTATGATAATGAACACAGGGGATGGAGGAAAAGGAGGCGAATCTCCTGGAGGCGTGAAAGGAAGTAATACTGGCAGCTCAACTCCTCAATGTGTATATACATTATATACAGAAGGGAATACCAATGGGGGTATTCCTGAAGGCACTATAGGCTTGCTCATGCCATACAATGTAACTATGCTCATCATCCGAGTTGATAAGTATTTCAACAATGGCACTTACAAAGACGTTCGTAAAGAGGCAAGCGAGTTCAGGGCCAACTTGAAGCTACAGTCAGTTGACGACTACACGAGCAACCCTGATCAAGGGCGGGCACTTATCCTTCCTCTTGTTCCCTATTACACGCGATCGCCTAAGATGATGGCCGACGAAGCAGCCCGGCTGCTGCCTGGTTCGTTTATAGCCACACTGCAAGAAGCTTTATTACCAGCAAACACCGAACCTGCTATGCTCAATGCTAATGGCGACACCTATGCCAACGGCGATACAATCGTAAGTGATCAGGATATGATCGATACCTTCAATAGTAACTATATAACAGCAACAGAATTAGCTTATCCAGCTCCAGCTAATCCACCTGTTAAGGCGCAACCTGAATTTCTTGCTGAGATATTCCGAGGAGTTCAGGCTGCGCACAGTGCCTTGGTTAATCACTGGCATATGAGCAGGAGAACCAACAACTGGATTCACTTTGATAATATCGGGAACTGGGCACCTTCAGGGAGCACTAACGGGAGCTATACCTATCAAAACTATCTCGACCGTGCCGCACTGAATGAGTATATCCAGTATGGCAACAACAGCACTGCATGTTATTATGCTCACATCTTTGTCGATCAGAATGGTATTCCGCTTAACGGAGATTCAACTTATACAATCACGTTTAGCAATAATCCTGTTGATGGTAGCAATACCGCCTATCCGCAGCCTGCATATCAACGATTTTGGTCTATAACAGCCTACACGCCAGAGGCTATTGAATTAGTGGATAATCAGCTAAACAAATATGTGGTTGCCTCTTACACACCGGGATTGGTGATAGATCTTACAGGTGGGACAGATCCTGCGGATGGGACAGTAACTATTTATGTGCAGCATCAAGTTCCAACTGCGGAGAACACCGCCAACTGGCTGCCTGTGCCAAAAGGTCCATTCAATCTGATGCTTCGCGTTTATGGCCCCCCTCAAGGCACTACTGTGGCATCTCCTGCAACCTATGTTCCACCTCCAGTAGTTCGTACCACCTAAAAGCAAGTAGGATGGGCAAACGGCTTCATCGTTTGCCCACTCCAGCCGCTTGGTAAATGGAAGACGTGCTGTTCGGTAGATGCGTGCTGCTCTTTGGCTCTTATTAAAGAGAGACAGAAAATGAAAGACAGAGTAGGAGAAAAGATAGGCTGGACTGCTGGTTGGATAGGGGGATTTATCTGGGTATTTATATTGTCTATCGTCTTTCTTGTTCAGGGAAAGAGTGCGCAAGGCTTCTTGGGAATGAGCTTGACCGGACTTGCCATTCTTGCTGTCGTATTGTTTGCACCCTGGCGATTACCAACAACACAATACTGGAAGCTCATGCTCGCACCTTATGGTGTTTTTCTCTTGTCGATAGCTTGGGCTATATGGTCATACGGTGGATTGGGAACTGCTGGACTGACTTGGTGGAATCTCTTGTGGCTCCTCCCCCTTTTGATTCCATTTGGAAGTCTAAGTACAAGAAGATGGGGTGATTTCGACGTTCAACGCAAAACTCCAATGGATACAGACAAGCCGCGCCCTTGAGCTTTGCGTTAGCACATAGTGAGCCGACATAAATTGGTGGTGCCGGTCAGCCCAACCTTCCTTCATCATGCTGCGCCAGCACTGCATTCAGCAGCTCAAGAGAATAGAATCTCTTGTTGCGCAGCAGGGTTTCAAAGAGCGGCAGTAGGGCCGGGATGATCTTCTTCTGCCGTGCCACGGCCAGCAGGCCAATCGTGCCAATGCAGCGTATGCCGAAGTTCTCCGCAATCATCCTTGCTTTCCGATCGTCAATCAGCAGAAAGTCAGCTGTAGCTTCTTTGCACAGGAGGACGCATTCTGACTCTCCGTAATCCATCAATGGAGTCAGGACGTTCATTCCTGTGACAGGACGCACCCGCTCCTTGAAGAAGCTGTGCATCCTCCCGTAGAAACTGACCGTTCTGTCTAGCATGATCTCTTCCCAGACTGCACCTGGAATGGCGGCATCATCGAACAACGCATTCAGCAACTCAAGCTGATCAAGCACAGCCAACGAGAAGATTGCGCCAGAGTCGGCAATGACCAGTCCGTTCTTCTTACTGGAGCTTGCTGATGTCATCCAGCACCTCATCCGCAGTCAGGTTTGACAATGGAATCTCCTGTTCCGCCAGCGCAGTCTCAAACTGCAACCGTGAGAGTCCGGCAATCTGCGCCGCCTTGCCGACAGTGAGTTTCTGCGCTTTGTAGAGCTGAACCGCCAAGGCGAGCTTGATGCGCTGGATAAGCTGGTTCTCTGTCTCATTCAGGGCAAGCAGAATGTCGGCAGGAAAGTCCACAGATATTTGTTGGGTGTTCATGATGGTGTCATAGTGTTGCAGGAAACGTTGCTAACAGGCTAGTACCATTCACCGGTACACTTAGGCGTTAAGCGTGCTTTGCTCAAGCAAAACCACTGCATGGGTGCTGATGCCTTCACCGCGCCCAGTGTAGCCCATTTTCTCTGTAGTGGTAGCTTTAATATTGATCTGCTCGGTTGCACAGAGTGCGCAGAGCGCGTTCTGCATTGCGGGCATGTATGGAGCCAGCTTAGGTTGCTGACAAATCACTGTGATGTCGGCATTGACCAGCCGCATCTTGTGTGTCCTGACTAATTGCATCACGTGCGCCAGCAATTGGAGGCTATCTGCACCTCGATACTGCTCGTCGCTGTCTGGGAAATGGCGACCAATGTCTCCTTCACCCAATGCACCGAGGATGGCATCCATCAAAGCATGAACCAGCACATCAGCATCAGAATGACCATCCAAGCCCAAATGATAGGGGATTTCTTGCCCGCCAAGAATAAGCTTGCGCCCAGCAACTAGGCGGTGGGCATCAAAGCCATGACCAATGCGCATTATTGTGGTTCTGTTCTCCTGCGGTAAGAGCTTGGCAGCAAGCCGGAGATCATCAGGCCGCGTGAGCTTGATATTCTGTTCACTGCCCATGACAACGGTAACAGGAATGCCTGCATGTTCAAGTAGAGCTGCTTCATCTGTGCCGATGAACTGCGTAAGGTCAGCGCAACGATACGCTTGCTCCAACAAAGGCCGTTCCATGCCTTGCGGGGTCTGTGCTTGCCAGAGTTGCTCACGGTTCACAGTGCGCAGTATCATGTCATGCTGAACTTCCTTCAAGGTATCTTTGACTGGTATCGCAGCAATAACTGCCCCGTGCTGGTCAATCCCCTGGAGGCAGCGGTCAATGATCTCAGCCGTGACTAAAGGCCGTGCGCCGTCATGAACTAAGATCCGTTTGATCGAAGCAGGCAACGCTTGCAGACCATTACGCACTGACTGCTGCCGGGTTGCTCCACCTGGGGTAAACACCAGCTTCTGATGCAGGATAGGATTAAGGCAAGAAAGCAGCTGCTCAGAGCCGGAACCTAGATGTTCCAGCGGCAGGACGACAACAACCGTGTACACAGCCGGGTGCTCAAGGAAGACCCGTAACGTATGCACGAGCACTGGCTCGCCAGCCAATACAAGGAACTGCTTGGGGATACTTGCTCCCATGCGCGAACCAAAACCTGCGGCAGGGATGATGATCCCAACCGCAGGAGCTGGACGCAGCGGTTCGTTCAACATGCTTGGATAAATAAAAATTGGGGCGGACTATAAGCCGAATTCTGTTCCTGCAATACTGCCGCAGGCCATGATCATTTGACTTGGATGCTGGTTGCCCAGCACCTCATGCAACCTACCCGGAAACATCAGGCGGGCAGCCCTCAAACGTTTCCCTATTTGGTCTTGCACCCGGTGGGGTTTACCTTGCCTTGCCTGTCGCCAGGCAAGCGGTGAAGCTCTTACCTCGCCATTTCAACCTTACCTGTGAACAGTTACCTGTCCCATCGGCGGTATATTTTCTGTGGCACTTTCCCCCGATTACTCGGTGTTCCTGTTAAGAACCACCGCGCCCTGTGGTGTTCGGACTTTCCTCCCTGACATAAAGCCAGAGCGATCATGCGTCTGCCCCAAAACTTGTCTTATTGCGTTTCCTCGTCAATGCCTTGGTTGGCCAGCTGATCTGCCCGCTTGTTCTGCTCCCTTGGTATATGGGCGATAGACCAGCTGCCTATTTGAGCAAGTAGCGTTTTCACTTCGTCAAAGAGCGGCTTCAAGGTCTCATGCTTAACCTTGTACCGGCCTTGAATTTGACGGACAATCAGCTCTGAGTCAAGCCGAATTGCAAGTTGACTGCAACCCAATTCAAGGGCCGCTTGCAGGCCAAGAATAAGGGCACGATATTCTGCTGCGTTGTTGGTACATTGGCCAAGGAACAAAGAGCGGGCTGCTTGTTCACAGCCTTCGTTATCAAGCAGCACCGCACCTGCTCCTGCTTTGCCTGGATTGCCCCGCGAGGCTCCATCAGTGAAGAGAGTCCACGTGGGCTGGCTCATTCGTCGTTCAGCTCGTCGTCTTCGCTGTCGTCATCCTCGTACAAGTCCTCAAGCCGTGGACGCACTGGTCGGATTGGCTCGTTTTCATCAGGCCGATAGAAGAGAATGCGCTGGCAGGCCGGACAAGAGCAGATTTCACTGCCCTTACGCACCATATTGAACTGCTGCGGTGGCACAACCATAAAGCAACCTTGACAGACTCCACCGGAAACTCTGACGACTGCTAATCCTTTTCGTCTTTTGTGGAGTTTATCGTAACGGGCTAAATGAGAGGCAGATATTTCCTGCACTACTTGTTGGCGACGAGTTAAGACCTCTGTGCGGCGGGCTTCAATCTGCTGCACAGCTGCCTCAGTCTTGGCAGCCTCTTCAGTCAGCAGCTTGCGCTCGCCCTTGCAAAGGTTCTCCAGCTCTACTGCCTTTTTTTCTTCAGCCTCGGCCTCCACCATCACCTGGAGCATCTGCTCCTCAGTGTCTCTGATCTGCCTTTTCGCGTCCTCAATCTCTTTCAGCAGTGCCTGATGCTCGCGACTGGTCTGCACCTGCATCATTCTGATCTGCCGCTCTTTGATACGCTCTGCCGCTTCCTCGCCTGCTGCCTTGATGGCCTCGCGGCTTTGCTCGAGCTTTACTGCTTTTTCGCGGCACTGCACGGTCAGAGCCTCGCGTTCACTCACCGCTTGCTCTCGGTCGGCAAAAGCCTGCCGGATTTTCTCTGTCTCCCGGTCAAGCCCGGCCAGCTCAGTGTCAAGCTCCTGCAAGGCTATCAGCTTGCTGATTTCTTCGTTCAAAGTAATCTCTCCTTTCTTGTAGTTATGCTCTGAAAAAATCCTACGGCACCAGCCTAAGAGGGGCTTTCTGCCTGGCGAGATGAATCTGCACGTCCAGGCCTGCCTGGCGCGCCCGCTTGGCCAACTGCTGTTGGAGGCCGCGCATAGCCGGATTTTCCGTGGCGAAATGCCCGCCGTCTAAGAGCCACAGCCCGGTCTCTTCTGCCCAGCGGGCCGTATGGTGTTTGATTTCCGAGGTGAGCAGCACATCTGCACCTGCGGCCAAAGCAGTCTCGGCCAAATCTGAGCCAGAGCCGCCGCAAACTGCGACTTTGACCACTGTTGCCGGTCGCGGCCCGGCCTCCAGCAGCCAAGGAAATGGCAACGCAACCTGGAGCCGAGCGAGAAACTCTTCAACGGCCAGCGGCTTGGGCAAATTGCCTATCCTGCCCAAGCCACATTCGGGAACAGCTTGGTCAGCAGCTAAAGGAACGACACCCATCAGCTCCAAGGCCTCTGCTAGTGTGTCACTCACTCCGCCGCAGGCTGCATCAAAATTGGTGTGGCAGCCGATCACACTCACACCTGCCCGCAAAGCAGCAGCCAGGAAACTCCCAAGCGGCTGATCTGTGCGCAGACGTTTTAGAGGATGGAAAATGGCCGGATGATGCGTGATAATCAGTTCGGCAGCAAGAAACTGGGCCTCGTTGATTAGGGAAAGAACCGGGTCAAGGGCGACGAGCACCGATGTAACCCGACTCTGCGGGTTGCCAACAAGCAGGCCCACATTGTCCCAGTCAGCCGCTAAGGCCAATGGCGCAATTTCATCAAGGATGTCAAGAAAATGCTGAACGTTTATCACAGGACAAAAAAAAGAGGCGCAGTCCATGACGGATGCGCCTCTTCAGAACTTGTGGTTTTTGGGCTACTGCCTGAAAACAGATTGTTTTGCCAACAGGAATTCGGGAGCCGGACTTGCTTGAATTCAAAAAAACTGCTGCTCGTTGAGTGATTCGTTAAAGCAGGTTCTTCTCCCTGCCGCCTGACTGGGTGGTGGGCCTACCTGGACTCGAACCAGGGACAGACCGGTTATGAGCCGGTGGCTCTAGCCAACTGAGCTATAGGCCCTGCCGCAACGGCAAACTCCATATATTACCAGCAGGGGCGTGCAGGTCAATCAAAAACAGTAGAAACCCAGAAAAAATACTTTGATCGACTGCTAAGCGGCAAGGGCAAAACAGGTTAAAAGACGCACATGCCTCTCTGCCTGCCCTTTGGAGAGGTAATCGACCTTTTGCCTCAGCCCTGTTTTTCTGGATAAACCGGGCGACAGCATTTGCCAGGCTGTTGCGGGTAGTTGAGGCAATTTCAGCAGAAGATCAAGGAGCGGGGAAACAGCGGCAACCAGGATGTAACGCTCTCCTCTGGTAAAACGCACCTTTTCTGCTCGGTTGTAAAGGAGTTGTACTCGGCCACCAAGGAGTTTTGCTTGGCCAAACTCCTTTGGTAATCGGCCAGACTTCTTTCTTGCCGAGTACAACTCCTTTCTTGCTTGGCAAAACTTCTCTCCAAGTCGGCAAAACTCCTTTGTGGCCAAGCCGAACTCCTTTTTCCGACCGAGTATAACTCGAGACAAATTTCGTCAGCGAGTTTGCCAACTATCCCTGCAGGCACTTCTTCAGCGGAACAATTTTCTTGTTAATTCTCCCTGACCAAGCGGATGTCCCAGGCTTCAGAGCGGCCTTCGTTGTGAGGGTTTTCGACAATGCGGAACTCGAAAATTCGGGTTGAGTCCTGGAAATAATAGTCGCCTTCCAGGGTTGATTTGGAGAGATGGAAGAATACCGTCTCCGGCCTGAGGATATGATCCGGCTGCATTCTAAAGAAGCGGAAGAAGCCGAAGCCGCGATCAGCATTGAAATTGGCCACAGTGCCGCGCTGCCATTCGCCCTCTTTGTGGACAATATCCTCTGGCTGCGGCTGAAAAGGCAGCAGGCCGGGAATAAGAAAGCCAGACAGGAAGGAGTCGGCCACTTCGCGCAGCTCACGGCTGACATTGTTGAAACCAATCACATCCACCCGGCAGCCCATGTTCTGAAGCGCGGTAACAAGGCGGATAAAATCGCCGTCACCGGTGAGGATGATGATGCGGTCGAGGTTGCGGGCCTGAAGCAGCGCGTCAATTGCCAAGTCCATGTCTGCATTGGCCTTGGTGGTGACATTGCCGTCCTCGTCTTCATAGCGGCGCACGTATTTTTTAATGATCTTGAAGCCGCACTGGCGGAGGATGTTGTGGTAGAAATAAACCTTCTGCCGGTAGTCTGGTTCTTTGCTGGTGCGGTCGCGGTCTTCAGCCAGATAACAGTTCGCCCGCAGGAGTATAGAGGTAGGAGTGTTGGCGATATCAACCAGGACATCATAGCGCATCCCATAACCGCCGCTCATTTTGATATTTTCCGCATCTACATATATTCCGGTTTTTAACATGACAGACTGGTGGGAGATATTGATAAAAGAAGACTGCTTCGCTGAGAGTGAAACGAGACGCTGCGAGGCAAGATCGTTCTCCTCGCGTTCTTGACTAAATGGCATAAGATTACTCCCACTCGATGGTGGCAGGAGGTTTTGAGGAAATGTCATAGACCACCCGATTGACTCCCCGCACCTCGTTGATGATGCGGGTGGATATCCGGCCTAAGAGATCGTAAGGTAACTGCGACCAGTCAGCGGTCATTGCGTCGCGGCTATCGACTGAACGCAGGGCAATCACGTGCTCGTAGGTACGACCGTCACCCATGACCCCGACGGTCTGAATCGGCAGGAGGACGGCAAAAGACTGCCAGACCTTGCGGTACCAGCCAGACTGCTTCATTTCTTCCAGCACGATTACGTCGGCCTGACGCAGGATGCGCAGCCGTTCTCCGGTGACTTCGCCCATAATGCGGATGCCAAGGCCAGGGCCAGGGAACGGCTGGCGGAAGATGGCCTCTTCTGGCAAGCCTAACTCCAAGCCTAGCTCACGCACTTCGTCCTTGAACAATTCCCGGAGCGGTTCAATCAGGGCAAGGTGCATCCGCTCTGGCAGGCCACCAACGTTATGGTGCGACTTGATCGGTGCCTTGCCGCGAAACACCACGGACTCGATTACATCTGGGTAAAGGGTGCCTTGAGCAAGATATTTCACCTGGCCGAGCTTCTTGGCCTCTTGTTCAAAAATCTCGATGAAGCCGTAGCCGATGCGCTTGCGCTTTTCTTCAGGATCGGCGATGCCTTTGAGCCGGTCGAGGAAATAGGCCTCGGCATCAATATCAATCACCTGCAAGTCAGTACGCTCGCGGAAGAAGCGCAGCACGGTCTCGCTCTCGTTGGTGCGCATCAGGCCGTTGTTGACGTGAATGCAGGTCAGCTGGCTGCCGATAGCCCGGTGAATCATGGCTGCGACTACGGTGGAATCCACGCCGCCGGATAGGGCGCAGATCACTCGGTCGCTGCCAACTTTTTCCCGCACCGCCGCCACGGTGGATTCGATAAAGGACTGCATCGTCCAAGAAGCCTCGCAGCCGCAGATACCAAAGATGAAGTTGCGCAGCACGTCAGTGCCGATCAGGGTGTGGGCCACTTCCGGGTGGAATTGCACGGCGGCGAAGGGCTTTTCCTGATGACGAAGTGCGGCAAAGGGCGAATGAGGGCTGCTGGCCGTGGCAAAAAAGCCGGGCGCAGCTTCTTCGACCCGGTCGCCGTGGCTCATCCAGACCTGATAGTGGCTGGGCGAGGTTTCTAGGCCGCTGAACAGGCCGGAAGCCTCGCTAATTTGCAGCTCGGCCTTGCCGAACTCGCGCTTCTCCGCCTTCTCCACCCGACCGCCCAGCTGCTGCATCATCAACTGGGCACCGTAGCAGATGCCCAACACCGGTACGCCCAGTTCAAACAAACCCGGATCAGAGAGCGGTGCATCCTCATCATAAACCGAAGCCGGACCACCAGAGAGAATAATGCCTGTAGGCTGGAGTTCCTTTAACCGGGCCAAGGGCAAGGTGTAGGGATGAATCTCCGAATAGACCTTCTGCTCGCGGATGCGGCGGGCGATGAGCTGGGTGGTTTGGGAGCCGAAATCAAGGATGATGATGTTATCGTTGTGCATGAGGGAATCAAGGTACGGATTGTTTTCAGCTCACAGACCTTCTGTGCGGTAGTTAGGGGCTTCGCGGGTGATGATCACGTCATGGACGTGGGATTCGCGCAGACCAGCAGGCGAGATGCGGACGAACTTAGCCCGGCGATGCAGCTCTGGGATTGAGGCTGCGCCGCAATAGCCCATGCCGGAGCGCAGGCCGCCGAGCAGCTGATAGATCATCTCAGAGATCGGCCCCCGATAAGGCACCCGACCTTCGATGCCTTCTGGCACTAATTTGGAAGGCTCGCTGTTCTTTTGGAAATAGCGGTCGCCAGAACCCTGCTGCATCGCACCCAGCGACCCCATGCCCCGGTAGCCTTTGTACTTGCGGCCCTGATAGAGGAAGGTCTCGCCCGGTGTTTCATCAGTGCCTGCAAAGAGCGAACCAATCATCACGCTGCTTGCGCCGATGCCAAGGGCTTTGCAGACATCGCCGGAGAACTTAATGCCGCCGTCAGCAATGATTGGGATGTGCTTCTCTTTTGCCGCTCGCACCGCGTTCTGTAGGGCAGTGAGCTGGGGCACGCCAACACCGGCCACGATGCGGGTGGTGCAAATAGATCCAGGACCCACGCCGATCTTGACCGCATTGGCCCCAGCCTCAATCAAAGCAGCAGTACCCTCAGCGGTGGCCACGTTGCCCGCGATCACCGGCATGTCTGGCCAGGAGGCTCTGACTTCGCGCACTGCCTGGAGAATGCCCGCTGAATGGCCGTGTGCTGAATCAAGGACGATCACGTCTGCGCCTGCCCTGACTAAAGCCTCAGTGCGGTCGGGCATGTCTGGCCCTACGCCGATGGCTGCGCCGACCAGCAGCCTGCCGCTGCTGTCTTTGGCTGCCAATGGGTACTGTTTGACTTTCTCTATATCTTTGATCGTGATTAAGCCTTTGAGATTCTCGTGCTCATCCACTACCAGCAACTTTTCAATCCGATGCTCATGGAGTAGAGCCTTGCAATGCTCTATATTGATGCCCTCGCGCACTGTGACTAAGTTCTTGCTGGTCATCACATCTTTCACCCGCAGCTCGCCGCTGGAGACAAAGCGGAGATCACGGTTGGTAACAATACCTACCAGTTTGCCCTCGCGCAGCACGGGCAGACCGGAAATCCTATACGAAGCCATGATCTCTTCGACCTCAGCCACGGTCTGGTCTTCTGTAACCGTGATCGGATCAACGATCATGCCAGACTCCGACTTCTTTACCCGGCTGACCTCTCTGGCCTGTTCGTCAATCGACATATTCTTATGGATGATGCCGATGCCGCCGGCCCTGGCCATCGCAATAGCAGTGCGGTGTTCTGTGACAGTATCCATCGCGGCAGAAACTAAAGGGGCATTAAGATAGATCGAGTCAGTGAGCCGGGTGGCAAGGCAGACCTCGGATGGCAGAACTTCCGAAGCGGACGGGACGAGCAGGACGTCATCAAAGGTGTAGGCAGGGGGTATGTCCTGGTCGAACATGGGATGCTCCTTGTTTGATGGATCGGATCGTGGTTTCGCTGACAGAGCCAGCTCTGGGCTGCGGGTAAAAGATAGCCTCATTTTATCAGCGACAGCGAAGAAAAGCAAACACCGACGTAAAAAATTAATGATTTGCTCCCGTTAATGTTGTTTCGCAGTCGCTGGTACAGTCTTAATCTCGAACAACGCTGGCCAGAGCTTACCCGTCACAACAAGCCTGCCGCTTTCCGAGTCGTGCATGATGCCATTAAGGACAGCCTCTGCGTTGTTCCCTTGCATCCGAGCACAGAGAGCAGACAGATCAATCCAAGCTGTCACCGCACCATCTTGCGGGTTGATCACTGCAATCCGCTGCTCATACCAGACATTAGCATAGATCGAGCCATTAACATATTCCAGCTCGTTGAGCCGGTTAATCTCCTGGCCACCATCATGAACAGTAAGCTGCCGCTGTTCGGTCATGCTGTCTGGGGCAAGGAAATAGAGATGCGCTGTGCCATCGCTAACAATCAGGCTGCTGCCGTCATGAGTGAGGCCCCAGCCCTCGCGTGGCCAAGGGAATGTGCGACGTAGAGCAAAGCTGTTCTTGTCATACTGAAAAATAACCCTGTTCGTCCAGGTGAGCTGATAGATGCTCTCGCCCAGCACCGTGATGCCTTCGGCGAAAAACTGCCGGTCATAATCCCGCTGCTGGATGACTCTGCCCGTAGCAAGATCAACCTGGCGCAGGGAAGATTGGCCATACAGTCCAGTGCTTTCATACATCGTGCCCTTGTCCAAAATCAACCCTTGGGTAAAGGCGGTGGGATCGTGCGGGTATTCTTTGACAATAACAGCGGTGAGCTGAGTAGAAGATGCAGTAGCTTCCTGACCGCATCCAGCCAGGATAAACAGGATGAAGATGAGGAAGACCAGAAGAATAGTTGCGGGACTGGCTGGTTTCATACTACACACCTCTGGGATTGTCTGGTACAACACATAGCTATGGCTGATGTTCCCATAAACAAATTGTCTTGCAGTGGCCTGGCTGGAATCAGCTTTGACGCTTGCCGTGTGGTTTGAAAAAAGCCTCGAGCGATCTTATCAGAAACCCTCGCTCGATCTCGTACCAAGACCTCGCTCGATGTCATACTACGGCCTCGAGCGACCTGGGAAAAAGGGTCGAGCGAGGGATTGTTACGGCCTCGAGCGAGGCGAGAGAAAAGCATCGAGCGAGGGTTTTCAGAAAGCTCCCTCGATGTTTTTCCAGGCACTGTAGCTGCGTGCAAGAGGACGAGTGCGCTGCGCTCTGCAAATGATCCTGCTTTGGCTATAACTGCTTGAGCTGAAGCCTCCATCATCTTCTCAGAATGTACACATGAACGAAAAAACGCTTTCCTTTGGCGGACAAGCCCTGACCATCCACTATCCGCAGCAGGCTGCTGAGGCTGTTGAATTAGCCTTTGCTGAATTCCCGACTGGTAATGTGGCGGCAGAAACTGTGATCAAGGTTATCCATGACCCACCAACAGGTTACTTCTCCGCTGTAATTGAAGACCAGCTTATCGGTTCCGAATTGGACTTGGCTGATCTTGCCCTACTCCTGCTAGCCCGCGCGGCCTGCGTTTTTGCTGGGCATTGGCAGCGCGGCCCAGCCTTACACGGGGCTGTAGTCCATCGGAATGGCAAAAGCCTGCTCATGCCTGGCCATCTCGGTGGAGAACACAGCCTGCTTGCCAGTTGGCTGCTCATGCAGGGATGTGGTTATCTGACTGATCGGCTCGTCTGTTTTCCTGAAGCCAAGCACTGCTTCCTCCCCCTGCCCTGCCCTCTTTCGCTCAATCTCTCAGATTTATCTCTGCTTGAGCCGGTGCTGCACGATTGCCTTGCTGCTCATACCAATTCGCCGCTTCTGCTGCGCGGGAAAACCAATCTTCTGTTCTCACCCAGAATGCTTACCGATCAGCCAAGCACTGAGTCGGAGGAGCTTTCCCTCCTGCTCTTTGCAGAACGCAAGCAGGACACCGAGCTGGCCATCGTTCCCCTTAGTCCGGCTCAGGCAGCGCAGCAACTGGCAGGCTGTCTGGCCAACGGCCTGGTTGGTTTTCCGCAAGCAGCTGCGCTGGCCCGACAGGTTCCTGCTCTTGCCTTATACTATGCGAATTGCAGTCAGTTAGAAAACATCCTCCTGCCGGTCATTGACTTTATCCTCACTGCGCAGTGCAGCCCACAGTCGCTGCGCAGTTTCATCACAGCCTTTGCCGATCTGAGCGCGCAGAAGAGCAAGGCCGGGTTGCACAGTAAACAGCAGCGATTTCCTGTGCCCGCAGCCACCTTACGCCAGCAGCGGCAGCCCAAAATTACCATTGGCATGGCAACCTACGATGATTATGACGGGGTTTATTTCTCTGTGCAAGCCTTACGCTTGTATCATCCTGAGATTATCGATCAATGCGAATTCTTGATTATTGATAACCACCCTGATGGCCCTTGCGCGGCAAGCCTGAAGCGGTTTGATTCCTGGACAGAACAGTGCCGCTATGTACCGCTGAAGGACGTGCAAGGCACTGGTGCTGCTCGGAATGCTGTTTTTCAGCATGCGGCAGGTGATTATGTCGTTTGTATGGACTGCCATGTCCTGCTTGTCCCTGGTGCGCTGAAAAGGCTGGCCGATTATTTTACCACCTGGCCAGACACCTGCGATCTACTGCAAGGCCCGCTGCTTCATGATGATATGAGGCAGATATCCACCCATTTTGAGCCAGTCTGGCGAAACGGCATGTATGGCATCTGGGCGCATGATCCACGCGGGGACGAGCCAACAGGCGAACCATTCGCCATCCCTATGCAGGGAATAGGCCTTTTTGCTTGCCGCCGGGATGCTTGGCCTGGCTTCAATCCTCGTTTCTCCGGCTTTGGTGCTGATGAAGGATACATCCATGAAAAATTCCGCCAAGCCGGAGGCCAAGTGCTTTGTCTGCCCTTTCTCCGCTGGCTGCACCGATTCGCCCGCCCTTTGGGTGCGCCCTATCCTGTGCGCTGGAAAGATCGCATCCATAACTATTTGATCGGCTTTGCAGAGCTAGGGCTGGATATCGAGCCAATCAAAGAGCATTTTATAGGACTGCTGGGTAAGAAGGAAGCTGAGGCGATCTTGAGGGAACTTACTCTCGAGATGGAGCAAAAAGCTTGACAAGTATGGCCTGATGACGTAATTATGCGGCTGCACTGCGGTGATGAATACCTATCTTTGTAAAAGTGAACGGAGGGTTTTAAAATGCCAGAGAAGGAAATGGAATTAAGCGGACAGCCAGACAACCAAAGCAGACGGAAAGCTATCAAGAAAATCGCTGTGGGTGTCGGCGCATTAGCTGGCTACAGTGTTCTGCCGCAAAAATGGACGCAGCCAATCATCGACAACATCGTGCTGCCTGCTCACGCGCAGACCAGCGGGGTTGCAGTGGCCAACCAGCTGACCTTGAGCATCCTGAGTGGCGACCAGAGCAGCGAAGTCGTTTCTATCGGTATAGCAGGATCCGTTTATCCGCCCACAGCAAATCAGCAGTTAGATATCACGGTTCAGGCTTCCTCTGGCACAGCCGAGAACATGCCAGCGAACAATGAGGGAGGACTCAACAAAGTCGTGGCAGCAGTAGGATCGTTCTTTGTCAGCGAGGCACATGCCAAGCCGCATTGCAATAAGAAGAAGATCAAGGCACACACTAAGGCTGACGGCAAGTTCTACTGCCAATGTGATTGCGACTGCGGGCCAGGCATAATGTATGTTTTTGTCTTAGTAACCCTCCTGGATATGCCCACGTCCCAGGTCACTGGTTCCATCTATATCCCCATTACAGCAGATCCCTCAACGACTGATGCGCCCGCGACCACCTGCGATCCGTGTAACAACAATCCACCCACGCCAAATCCAAGCAAACCTATAGATCTTGATACGCCTACCAGTATCCTATAGTTTGTTTCTGGGCGGCAGCGATGAATTCTGAGGAAAATTTCCTCCGGTTGAAAACGAGGAAACCAGAGAAAGGAGAAAGCGTATCTTCAACCCTTACTGTTGGGTTTACAAGATGAACACCTCATTTTTTAAGCAAAATGGATCGCTCAATCTCCTTGTTTGCCGAGTTAAGCTCCTTTACGGTTCGGTAAAGCTCTTTTCCTGATCAACAGAACTCCTCGCCTGTCGAACCAGACTTCTTGCTGGTTTATCCGCAAAGGAATTTGGTTTAACCGAATTCCTTTGCGGTTTAACAAGATTCCTTTTCTGATAAACAGAATTTCTTCCCTATCGAACCAGACTCCTTGCTGGTTTATCCACAAAGGAGTTTAGTTTAACCCAACTTCTTTTCTGTTAAATAGAAATTCTTTGCTACCGAGTTCAATTCCTTCACGACCTAACTTATTCTGAATAGTAGTAGCTCCTGCTCCACAACCTCAAGCAGCTTGGCGAAGGTCGAACGCTTAAGATCCTCATCACTCAAACTTTGCACGCGTTATACGGACAGGCACGACTTATGCAAGAGGTCTAATAGCTCACCACGGAGACCGCCTAACCTCTTGAGCAACCAGACCGTCTGAAAAATCACTGGCTCCTTCGCTTTACCCTGTGCAGAATGCAGGCAACGTGTTATACAACATCTGATCCTTCTTTGCCCTGCAAAATAACGTGGTTCCATGTTCTGTCTTTCTGCCGTATTCTGTTCATGTCCAGCCTGTTGAGCTTCTTCAGCTTTCCGAGTTCCTTTAGATGGCAGGATGCCGCTGACATTCTGATCGTCTCGTTCATTGTTTTTCGCATCATTATTTTGATTCGGGGCACCAGAGCCGTGCAGATGCTGGCCGGTGCCTTGGTGATTGCCCTCCTCTATTTTCTCTCCACGGCCCTTGACCTGCTGGCCCTTCAGCTGTTGCTGCGCTCTGTGCTCAGTTCCATTCTGCTGATCATGGTGATCATCTTTCAAGAGGACATCCGCCGGGCGTTAACCGAGATGGGCCGCACGCCCTTTTTCAGAAGCCACAAGATAGCCGCCGATGACCTGACTGAAATCATCTCCGCTGCCGTGAGCCTGTCCCGGCGGCGCATCGGTGCCCTGATTATCATTGAGCGAGAGACCGGGCTTCAGGAGTATGTGGAAACCGGCTTTGTCATTGACAGCCGCTTGCTTCAGGAACTGCTCTTGTCGATTTTTTTAACCAAATCACCGCTGCATGATGGTGCCGTGGTGATCAAGAATGGTCGCATTCATTCTGCGGCTTGCGTCTTGCCCCTGTCGCGAAACCTCAGCATTGATAAGCGCTATGGGATGCGGCATCGGGCTGCTTTAGGACTGTCTGAGATGACTGATGCCGTGATTATCTCGGTGTCTGAAGAGACCCAGGAGATTTCCGTGGTGCAGAACGGAAGCATCACGCCGATGCGGGACGAGGATAAGCTAGAAACCGTGCTGAAAGACATATTTCTCGTGCCGGAGAAAAAGCCCTCCTTGTGGAAACTATGGAAAGTAAGAAAACTCCCCCAATAATAAAGTTGCCTGAGTCTGCCTTTTGGCGCAGTAGCAAAAAACGCTGTAAGGATCTCCTGCTAGCAGTGATCTCTCTCTGTCTGGGTATTTTGATTTGGTTTTTGGTAGTGGGAGCAGATCAGATGGCCATGACGCTTACCGTACCCATAGAGTTTCTCAATTTGCCCAAACATCTGGTTATCTACAACCAATATCAGAAAGAGGTCAATGTTACTCTCAGCGGCCCGCGCAGTATCATGCAGGAGATGCGCAGTCGGACACTTTCTCTGCCCGTAGATTTAGCTGAGGCCAAGCCGGATACCGTAGTCCTTAAAACCGATAACCTCGTCTTGCCCTTGCCTGGTGGTGTCTCTGTGGTGCGGATGCAACCAGCCAGCATCACGCTGTCTATCGATAAGCTGGTGGAAAAGCAGATTCCCATTATGACAGAAACCCAAGGCAAGGTGCCGCATGGTTACGCTCTTCAGGAAATCGTCCTTAGCCCGGATAACATCTTGGTTTCTGGGCCGCAAACCCTGCTTGAGCGGCAGCAGGTGCTCAAAACCCATTTGATCAATCTGGAAGGTATGATGGAATCTTCCACCATACCTGTGCATCTTGCCCTCTCGCCTGAATTGGCCAACCTGATCGGAGAAACCTCTGTTGCTGCCAAGATCACGGTTAAAGAAAAAATTGTCGAAAAAATCATCCACGGGATTCCGATCAGCATCCGCGATACAGCTGGGCCAGTTGAGTTGAAGCCAGATGTGATCTCGGTCTTTGCCAGTATCCCAGAAGGACTGGTTGCTGACACCCTGGCTCTGCCCATGCTCTTCCGGGCTTCGATTTATGTCGGCAGCGGCGAGCTGCCGCGCATTGCGCCGGTCGAGGTCTTTGCTGTGGCCGTGCCTGGCCACGAAGTAACGGTGATTAAATCCTACACCCCGCAGGAGGTGGAACTCTTGCCGCCAGGTAGCAGCCGCCAGTCAGAACCGGCTCCGGTGGAAGAAAAGAAGCCGGAGAAACCAGAAAAAAAGAAAAAAAAAGATCTGGTGCATAAGCCAGCAAGTCAATAAGAAGAGTTGAGTTCCATGTTGCAGTAAGCAAGTTGCAGCGAAGAGCAAACCGTTATAAAGCAGTTTTGCTTGCCAGAAGAGGAGTCCTGCTCACTTGCCAAGGAGTTCTATTCGACTGGAAAGGAGTTTGGCCGACTATAACTCCTTTCCGGCTTGCTAGAAGAGGAGTTTTGTTAAGCCACAAAGGAATCTTGCCGACCAGGAAAGAAGTTATAGTCGGCAGAAAAGGAGTCTGGCCGAGTAAAAGAGGAGTTTGGCTTGGCAAGAAAGGAGTTTTACCGACTAGGAAAGAAGTTTGAGTCGGCCAAACTCCGTTGCAACTCGGCAAGAAAGCAGCTTGGCCAAGCCAAACTGCTCTTCTACCGACTACAACTCCTTGGCAAACGAGGTACACTTTTACCTTGCTCATTTAACTTTGCTGCGATTTGATTGCTCTTTTCTGTAAGTCATTCTTGTTTACTGATGCAGGAGATTAATAATCCAACCTTTATCCTAAGAGAAAAAATGCGCCAGCTCTTCGGCACGGACGGAGTCCGAGGCATTGCCAATATCTATCCGATGACCACTGAGATCGCCATGCAGATCGGCAGGGCCATCGCCTTTATTGTGAAAAAGCGAAGCAAAGGCCATCACATTGTGATTGGCAAGGATACCCGGCTGTCCGGCTACATGCTGGAGAATGCCTTGGCTGCTGGGGTCTGCTCGATGGGCGTGGATGTGCAGCTCCTTGGCCCGCTGCCCACGCCGGGCATCGCCTTCATCACCACCTCGATGCGGGCAGACGCGGGCGTGGTCATCTCCGCCTCGCACAACCCCTTTCAAGACAACGGGATCAAGATCTTCTCCCGCGACGGCTTTAAGCTGCCGGACGAGGTGGAATTAGACATTGAAGACCTGATCTTCTCCCAGAAGATGGCTGCCCTGCGCCCGGTTGCGGACGAGGTGGGCAAGGCTGCCCGCATTGATGATGCCTGCGGTCGCTATATCGTCTTCCTCAAGAACACCTTCCCGAACAAGTACACGCTGGACGATTTCCACATCGTCCTAGACTGCGCCCACGGTGCCGCTTACCGGGTTGCGCCCTTTGTCTTTGCCGAACTGGGCGCAAAAGTCACCTGCTTGGGCGTGGAACCGGACGGCAAGAACATCAACCAGAACTGCGGCGCGCTGCATCCAGAGCTGATGGCCGAGAAGGTGCGGCAGCTTGGCGCGGACATCGGCCTGGCCTTGGACGGCGACGCAGACCGTCTGATTGTCTGCGACGAGAAGGGCGAGATTGTCGATGGCGACCACATCATGGCCATCTGTGCCGCTGATCTGATCAGCCGGGGCAAGCTGAAGAAGAAGACCGTAGCGGCCACAGTGATGAGCAATATGGGCTTGGAAAAGTCCTTGGAGGGCATGGGCGCGAAGCTGCTCCGCACCAGCGTGGGCGACCGCTATGTAGTCGAGGCGATGCGGGCCAAAGGCTGCAACTTTGGCGGCGAGCAGTCTGGCCATTTGATCTTCCTTGACCACAACACCACTGGTGACGGCACCCTAGCTGCGCTCCAGTTGCTGGCGATTATGATCAAGCGGAAGAAGCCGCTCTCCGAGTTGGCCAAGATCATGACTACCTTCCCACAAGTGTTGGAGAACGTCCGCCTCTCCAGCCGCATTGCCCCAGAACAGATTCAAGGCTTTCCCGAAGCACTCAAGGCGGCGGAAGAGAAGCTCGGCAGCCGGGGCAGGATACTGGTACGCGCCTCTGGCACTGAGCCAGTGATCCGCGTCATGGCTGAGGGCGAGGACAAGCAGGAAATTTCCGATCTTGCCTTGGAGCTGTGCGATGTGATCCGGCGGGCAGATAGGATGTGAAAACAAAAAGCCCCTGCAACCTTGTACAGATTGCAGGGGCTATATATGGCACCGGACAAGTACCGGATATTTTTGGTGGCGATGCAGGGACTTGAACCCCGGACACTACGGATATGAGCCGTATGCTCTAACCAGCTGAGCTACATCGCCTTAATTCTAAAGTCGATCATTATGCTCGATTCCTCTCTTCTTGTCAAGAGAGAAACATGCCAAAAAACAGGACTCAGGCCTCTGGAAACGTGGGGCCTGAGTCCTGTTTCCTTTTCGCGACACTAATTCCTTGTGCTGCATCAGGAAACAGTGAATAATAAAAACAAGAAATATCACCTTACACACTACCTCTAGGGAACCATCCACCGGAGAGGAAAAATGCACCTACAACAACATATTAGTTAAATCATGATCTTCAGAACACTGAACAGAGTTTTGCCGCTGGTACTGCTCTTGTTACTGGCCGCCGTACCAGTCATGGCTGCTGAATTTATTCTTTTTTACAGCAATGATGTGCATGGTGAGACTGAACCCTGTGGGTGAAAATCACGACAACTGGGCGGTCTGTCCAGAAAAGCATCACAAATAACGCGCTTCTCTGCGCAAGAAAAGCTCCCTTGGCTGTTCTTGGACAGCGGCGGCTTGCTCTTCAAACAAAGTAGCCTGCCGTCTGGGCAGGAAGAGCAGGAAAAAATGACTGCCGCAGGGATTGCCAAGGCCATGCAGTCCATGAACTGCCGGGCAATCGGCCTTGAGGCGCATGATCTCGCAGGTGGGGTCGTTCTGCTGAAAAAATTGCAGCAGGAGCAGCAGCTCACTTGGCTGTCGATGAACCTTGTTGATGCCAAGAAAAAGCAGCCGGTTTTTACACCGTATCTGTTGACTGAGGTTGCTGGAATGCAGGTCGCGGTATTGGGTCTCACCAACGGACAGATGGTCTTAGATGCCGCACCAGACAAAGTAGACTACACGGTACTGCCCTGGAAGGAGACGTTACCGAAGGTCATTGAACAGGTCAAAGGCAAAGCGGCGATGATCATTCTGCTTTCGAGTTATCCCTACGAAGTGAATAAGGAGATCGCAGAGGCTTATCCAGCGATTAACCTGATGCTCACCTCTGGCCCAGCAGCTGCCACGACCTATCCCTTCATGGTTGGTAGCACCCTGTTTGCTCAGACCGGGGCACGGGGCAAAACCTTAGGCATGATGCGAATTAACTGGACTGAGGCGGGTAAATGGGAGGAAAGCAATCTCAGCAAAATCCGCTTAGAGCAGAACCGGCTTGATCAGATTAACCTGCAACTGAGCCGCTTGGAGCAGCAGAAAGCTCAGGAGACGGGGTATCAGAAGCTAGTAGCTGAGAAGCAGAAGGCTGAACAGAACATTAACGCCTTGCAGGAAAAGAAAAAAACAGAGGGTGAGCATCTCTGCCACTTCAGCAATCAGTTTATCGCGCTGGAATCCTCGCTGCCAGAAGATCCCAAAGTGCGCGAGATCATGACACGGACCAAACAGCAGGTCAATGATCTCCATCAGGAGCGGTCAGCTACAGAGCAGAGCGCAGCCTTGCTCAAAACTTTGGCAGGCTGGCAGAAATGCGCGCAATGCCATGTGCAGCAGGCGACTTTCTGGCAAAAAACCCGCCATGCGGCCAGCATTCAGACCTTGGAAAAGAAACAGCAGCAGTTCAACGAAGATTGCCTGCTCTGTCATGTCACCCTGCCGCATTACAATGCCGCCATGGTTAAGGCAGAGAAGCTGCTCTTGCAGTTACCAGAGCAACTCAAACGAGTGAGCTGCGAGAGCTGCCACGGTATGGCCGCAGCTCATGCAGGCAATCCAGCAGCAGTGCCGGTGCCCATGCCAAAACCGGCAGAGCAGGTTTGTACAGGCTGCCACACGCCAGATCATGACAGCCATTTTGTTTTTGCCGACAAAATCGCGAAAGTGCGCTGTCCGCAACGCTGAGGTTGGTGCGGGCGGAACAAAAAAATCCTGCTGGAGATTGAGCTGACGCTGGGAAAAGATAGACGTTTATAGAAATTGTTTGGCAGACACGTGGAAAAGAACATTGGGCAACCTGGGGAAAGATATGTATCACCAGTTTTCATCTATGCTAGCCGTTCTCTTGATCGTTATTGCCGGCGTGACCGTGCTGATTATGCTGGAGATGAACAGCAAGGTTCACGAGGAGCAAGAAAAAACCGGCTGGATTGACACGCATCGCTTTCTTGGCTATCTGTTTCTTGTGCTCTTTGCCTTCATGCTGGCCTTCATGGTGTTCAAGGTCGGCAGTTTTCGCGAGGATATGCCGATACCGGTTACGATACTTGCCCTCCTGCTGATTCCCTTGATCATGATTAAGGTGGTGATCGCCCGGCAG
The DNA here is from genome assembly GCF_048287395.1 of Candidatus Electronema sp. PJ. Taxonomy (NCBI): domain Bacteria; kingdom Pseudomonadati; phylum Thermodesulfobacteriota; class Desulfobulbia; order Desulfobulbales; family Desulfobulbaceae; genus Candidatus Electronema; species Candidatus Electronema sp. PJ. The sequence goes on from NZ_JBLWEO010000004.1 coordinate 22,681, forward strand.
AAGACGCAGATCAGCACGAAACTGATTCTTCTCGGTACGGCTATCTTCGGGCTTTCCTTTGGCTTAACTGGCATTACGGCCAAATATCATGCGTCACATGGCTGGGACTTCCCCTCTCTGTTTCTAACCAATGTGGGCAGTAAAGACATGGAAAGTGTGGAGCCAGGCCAGATCATTATGAGCAGGAAATGCAATAAATGCCATAGCCTTGAACGGGTTTATACAACCGCTGTGGCAGATTGGTCGCCGACAGTTAACAAGATGGCTGCGCTTGACTACCCCAACATTACCAGTTCTGAAGTTAAGGAGATAGTTGATTATTTAAACCAGCAGCAAGCCAGGAGGAAACAACAGAAACTCCAGAGCGATACCGAACGGGGTAGAAAACTCGTCTCCAGCAAATGCACGCACTGTCATACACTGGATAGAGTATTCAGAGCTGACATGAACGAGCAACGCTGGAACGAGACTATTGATGACATGGTCAAGATCATGGGGATTCCTGATTACTTGTCCGCGCAAGACAAAAGGGACATAGTCAGCTTTCTCAGTCACCGTCGCGAGGAGCGTAGGGAACTTTGGGCAGGGACAGAGAATGAACAGCCGATTAAAGCGACAGATGGGGTCAGGGGTTTGATCTCTCAAAAGTGCAGCGCAGGTTGCCACGCCCTAGACCGGGTTCTCCGCACGAAAAAAACACGGGAAGAATGGGCAGAGACCATTAGCAGTATGATTGAAATAACCGGCGATACCGAGTATCTTTCTGCCAAAGAGAAAGAACAGATCATCAACTTTCTCAGTCTGCCACCAGAGCAGCGTGGAAAAAAACAGGAAGATGCCGATGCGCAGCCTAAGTCTTCCCGCCTGGATCACCCCTTGGTTAACAGTAAATGCGGAGGCTGCCACACCCTAGAGCGAGTGCATCAGGCGGAGAAGAGCAAAGAGGAATGGGAAAAGACCGTCAATAGTATGGCCCAAGGCACCGGTGATCCCAATTATCTCTCCGAGCAGGAGAAAAAAGACATCGTCACCATCATCAGTAGCTGGGAAGTAGTGAAATAGTACAGATAAGGTCGGCAAGGATCTTGGCCGCCCGCTTTTTTCCAGCTTACCGCTTTCAGTTCCAAAAACATCTCAACAGAATTTTTCATGCTTCGTTATCCTGACATTGATCCGGTCATTGTTGCTATCGGCCCTTTGGCGGTGCGCTGGTACGGGTTGATGTATGTCCTCGGCTTTGCCGCCGCGTATTTGTTGGTGAGACGGCAAGCTCGGCAATTTGCCTGGCAGCAGATGCTTGACCAGCTTGATAACCTCAATCTGACCCTGATCTTCGGGGTGATTCTTGGCGGTCGCTTAGGCTATGTCCTTTTTTACAATCTGCCGTATTACCTGGAATATCCCCTGGAGGTGTTTGCCACTTGGCAAGGCGGCATGTCCTTTCACGGTGGCGTGCTGGGCGTGCTGGTCAGCGGCCTGATCTATTGCCGCTGTACCAAGCTCAACTTCTGGCAAGGCGCAGATTTGTATGCTGTCACCGCTCCCATTGGCCTAGGATTGGGGCGAATCGGCAATTTCATGAATGGCGAGTTATATGGACGCACCACCGAGGTGGCCTGGGGCATGATTTTCCCCAGCGGCGGCGAGTTGCCCCGGCATCCCTCGCAGCTTTACGAGGCCCTGCTCGAAGGGTTGGTCCTTTTTCTCATTCTCTGGCCACTGCGAACAAAGCCTTGGCAGAAGCCACGCAACAGAAACTGGCCGCACGGCAGCTTGCTGGCCTTCTTTTTGATTTTCTACGGCCTGTTTCGCTATCTGATTGAATTCTTCCGCGAGCCAGATCCCCAGCTCGGCCTGCTGCTCTTGGGTATGAGCATGGGCCAGCTCCTCTGCACCGCTATGCTCTGCACAGGCCTTCTCCTGTACTGGTTCTTGCGGCAACAACAGACAACTGTTTTGAGGTGATACATGGACAAAAACATCCCGCTGAACGAACGGATTATTTTTGCCTTAGATGTGGCTTCCCACGCGGAGGCTCTCGGCTTGATTGAGCGGCTGGACAGCGAGATCAAATTCTTCAAGGTCGGCTTGCAGCTCTTTCTCGCCAGTGGTTTTCAAACTATTGACGAGCTGGTGCGGCGCGGCTGCAAGGTGATGGTGGATCTGAAGTTTTTCGACATCCCCGAAACCGTGAAATTGGCCGTTGGCCAGCTGAAAAACCGGGGCGTGACCTTTGCCACAGTGCATGGCAACGACCCAATTGTGCGGGCAGCTGTCCAAGACAAGGGCGATTTGCAGATTTTGGCGGTTACGGTGCTAACCAGCTTCTGCGAGGACGACATGCGGGCAATGGGCATGACTGGCAGCATCGCTGATCTGGTGCTGCTGCGCTCACGCAAGGCTCTGGAGTTGGGTTGCGACGGCGTGGTGGCCTCTGCACTGGAGGCTGGGCCGTTGCGCAACGAGCTGGGTAATAACTTCCTCATTGTCACGCCGGGCATCAGGCCTGGGGCCAATGTTGATGACAAGAGCGACGACCAGAAACGGATTGCCACGGCCAAAAACGCCATTCTCAACGGCGCAGATCATGTAGTCATTGGCCGACCAATCCGTGACAGCCAAGACCCAATTGCCCTGATCCACAGCCTTCAGCAGGAAATTGCCGAGGGACTGGCCGCAAGGTAGGCATTGTTCAAGGCCAAAGTCAGGCGACTGTATTTTTTCTCCTTCTGGGAAAAAACAGCAGCAGTAAGGAAGCAAAGATCGGGCAAAATGCTCCTTTACGGCTCGGTTGGCAAGGAGTTCGGCTTGGCCAAACTCCTTTGCTGCCGAGCTGAACTCCTTTCTTAGTCGGCCAAACTCCTTTCCGGCTTACTTCAACTCCTTTGCTACTCGGCAAGACTCCTTTCCTACTCGGCCAAACTCCTCTCTAAGTCGGCAGAACTCCTTTGCGGCCAAGCAAAACTCCTTTCTTACCGAGGATAATTCGAGACGAATTAGGTCAGCGAAGTCGGGAACTATAGCAGAAACATCATAAAATGATCACGCATTGTCATCCCGAGCGAAACAGGGAATCCCTTCTCCCGGAACGATGAAGAGTGCACTGAGATTTTCCCCTCCGCTCGAAATGACAGCAATGATGACTCAGATTATTCTGCTCCAGCTATAGTTGTTCATAAAGCAAACTTTAAAGATGATGTAACGTGCAGATAACAACATCAAAACAATCAGGGCTTCTTATGCTTAGTTGCATCAACTAAGACGTATTTTTGACCAGGTTCTGGGGTCGGAGGAAATCGTTCTCCTCTGACGCAGGTTACTTCCGTGTCTTTAGAAGTATTTTTATACAGACCTGATTGGTCAACTATTGTTCCTGGTGAAAAACGCTTCTTTCCTGCCATAATAATCACTCCAACTTGACGAAAAAGGTAATAGCTGACTGCGAGCATCAAATGACCAATACTTTGATGCCCGCAAACTAGCCGATCAACTACAGCTACTTCCTTCTCACACGGAGCGGAATAGCTTTTCCGTTACGAGATCGTATTATCTTACCAGTCCGGTAATGCCGAAACCATTTGACGAATATTATCTCGTAGTTATCATCGTTACGATTTTTCTTCAAAAAGCTGTTCCTCCTTCTACCAGCCGATAGTCATAAGGCTTGACGGAGGTCTTCGGTCTCGGTAAGATAAAAGCGTCATTTATACCTTGGTCGGAGAAAAGACCATAGTCATGAGATACTCCCGAACTGGTTAGATAGAGTATCTCGCCCATTAAAGCTGGTTGGTGTTCGAGCACCAATCAGCTTTTTTGTTAGTTATCTTCCTCTGATTTCAATCCATTCTTAGTGATTTATTTTTTGTTAAGGTTTACAATACGTTGATTTTAAAAAAGGCAGCCGAACAGAAAAGCGTTTGCTACGAGCACCTGGAATAACCGCAGTCGCGGCAAACTTCGCAGCCTTCGGAGAAGAGCAAAGTGCCAGGGCATTCTGGGCAAGAGGAGGTAAAACCTTTCTGCGTCCCGGCCATAAAGGATTTCAGCAACCTGCCCAGCTGGGCAGGCAGATCAAGCATGTGGCCACTTGAGCGGTCAAGCTGGCTGATGATTTCCTCCATCGGTATTTGGCAGCGCAAAGCCAAGGAAACCAGCCGACAGGTGGTTGTCCACATGGTGGATTTATCTTTCAGGTCGAGCCGATTGTCAAAGGGGAACTTGGCGAAAACCTCCATCGGGTTTTCATTATCGTCAAAGCAGACAATGATGTAGATGCGGTCGCCGTTGGCATCTTTGAGCCGGTAGCGCTTGGCACTGAGGACATCAGGTAGCTCCTGTTTCTGCGTTCCTTCTCGCGAAGAAACCGTTGCGGTCTGTTTGGCTGCGGTGCTGAGAACCTGGCCTTCCCGTGAGCCGTCGCGATAAACGGTCAGCCCTTTGCAGCCCAGTTCAAAGCCGAGTAGATAGGACTCGCGCACATCTTCTTTGCTTGCTGAAGCGGGCAAATTGATAGTTTTACTGATTGAAGAGTCCACGCCACTGGCTTGGAGCGCGCCCTGCATCTTGATATGATCCGCCGGGCTGATATCTTGGGCGGCCAGAAAGATGCGTTGCCATTTTTCTGGGATTTCTGCGTGGCCAAGCACGGTGCCGCACTGAGCGACTTTCTTCAATAAAGCCTCGGAAAAAAATCCCTCTCGCTTGGCCACGCTCTCAAAATGCTTGTTGACCATTAGGAAGCGGGTGCCATCCATGACGTTCTTCTCTGTCACCACTGAAAAGTACGGCTCACAGCCGGAAGAGCAGTCGGCAATCATTGAGACCGTGCCAGTAGGCTGGATAGAGGTCAGGGCAGCGTTGCGGCGGGCGATGTACTGGTTGTGCTGTGGATTCCAAGCCGGGAATGGGCCTTTTAACTCCGCCAGGGCGATGGAAGCCGCTTCTGCTTCATCGCGGATGAACTGCATGACCTTGGCTGATTCCACCCGGCCCGCCTCGTCACCGTAAGACAGCTCCAGCTGAATGAGCATGTCGTGCAGGCCCATGATGCCAAGGCCGATCTTGCGGGTCTTGCGGGTCATCTCAGCGATTTCCGGGATCGGGAAGCGGTTGCAGTCAATCACGTTATCGAGAAAGCGCACCGCTGTCTGCACCGTCTGCGCCAAGCGGGGATAATCAACCGTGCTGTCCTTGATATATTGGCCGAGATTGATCGAGCCTAAATTGCACGACTCATAGGGGAGGAGCCATTGCTCGCCGCATTGTAAGTTATTGATATAACTATAACAGATATCCCCGTTGATCTCGCCGGGGAAGTGGCCGATGTAGAAGTTGTGAAACTCATCAACCGTGCCGTTATAGACATCTTCAATTCCATCCGGCATCACGGCAACGACCCGGTGGTTGAAAGTCTGCGCGTTTTCCTTTAGAGCCTGGAAAGTAGGAAAACCGAATGCCGTGCCCAGCCGCTTGGGAATGCCCTTTTCCTCGCAGCGGCTCTCCCAGTCTTTTTTTAGCGGGGTCTGCCCTTGCTCAAACTTCAGATTTAGGAAGCATTCCACCTGCTGCCGCCGAGTTTGCTCTGCCTTGGCGGCATAAGTAGCATGGATGCCGTTTGTGATCTTCTGCCGAACAGTCTGACTGCTGTTATGCCAAGCAAGAGAGCAGGCATGAGAGCAGAAAGATTGTTCGCGTCTGCTCCAAGATACTGCATACAGATTGCCGCAGTGTTCGCACCTTCGTTCAACCATGACAGTGTTGTCGTCAAGGAAACAACGCAAGTCAGTCGTGGACTGACATTCCTCCAGTTTCTGTTGAGCACGCTGCTGCACCGCCTGCAACAAATTATCTTTATGAAGATAAAGACCTTCTTTTATCGCTGCTGCATGACGGGCACGGTATGATTCATCTTGAAGGCGCAGTTTTGTCGTAGAACCAATTCGATCTTTAGTTGCGGGACTTCGCTTTGCGCCAACATGGTGTTTGATGCGGAGTTCCTGCTGCTTGACTGGATCGTTCATCCAGTTTTTTTCCGGGAATAGCCGCATCGGATTTTTGTCTCCCTTGCGTTCTTCCGAATGCAGGCGGTAATGCGCCTCTTTGCTCATCACTTTAAGATTAGAAGGCTTATTATTCAACCCGTTGTAATCACGATGATGAACGACTTGCAGCCAGTCAATTGTCTTGCCGGTCTGCTGTTTATGATGAAAATTGGCGATCAGGCGATGCTCAGGCTGCCAATTTGGTTTGTCTGTTGTGGACAACCAGCGATAGGATTGCGATCTGCTGTTAGAATGTGAAAATATTTTTTCAAACGGAGCTTCACGCTTGGTCAGCAGGCTCAGGCTGTCGCCGCTGAGGAGGTCTTTGGCCTCTTTCACGCTGCCGTCAGAAAGCACGAAGCGGTGATTTTCTGTTACTCTTACGCTGTTGCCGTCATCGAGGGTGACTTTCAGAATTTGTTTGTTATAACCTGTGATACGGGGATTGCGCATCATCCGCACTGAAGCTCCGCCTTTACTGTTGCGACAGAACACCGGCACATCCTTGCCTTCCTCGACTAACTGCCGTATAGCCACGGCACCGCGCCCGTCGGCCACAGCCACTAACGTGTCACCAACAATGCAGGGATTCGTCGCCTCGAACTCGCCGAGCTGCGGGGTGGCATTGGCGCGATTGGCTGCGTCAATAAACAAAACACCTGGCTCCCCGTTGTGCCACGCCAGATCAACAATCTTGTCAAAAACCTTGGCTGCGTTCATTCGGCAGACCACCTTGCGGTTGGAGGGGTCAATCAGGTCGTATTCCTGATGGTTCTTCGCCGCCGCCATGAATTTGTCGGTGATCGCTACGGAAAAGTTGAAATTGGTGAATTTGTTTTGATCCTGCTTGGCGGTGATGAAGTCTATGATGTCAGGATGATCCACCCGCAGGATGCCCATATTGGCCCCACGCCGCTTGCCACCCTGTTTGATAGTCTCAGTGGCCGCGTCGAACACGGCGGCAAAACTGAGCGGCCCAGAGGCAACCCCTTGAGTCGAGCGAACAGCCGAGTTTTTGGGCCGCAGCCGGGAGAAAGAATAGCCAGTACCGCCGCCGGTCTTATGTACCAGCGCGCCATTGCGGATGGAGGTGAAGATGCCGTCCATCGAGTCATCCACCGGCAGGACAAAGCAGGCGGAAAGCTGGCCGAGGTCGGTGCCAGCGTTCATCAGACAGGGCGAGTTGGGCAAAAAGTCGAGATGATAAATCATGCGAAAGAATTGCTCGCGCAAAGCCTCATAGTCCTCCCGCTCCCGGTCGGGCGCAGCCACTGCGTCTGCGACCCGGCGGCAGAGCGACTCCCAGTTCTCCAGCACATTACCTTGGCCATCCTTGAGGTAATATCGGCGAGTCAATACGGTCTCGGCGGTTTCGGTCAAGAACTGTTTTGCGACAGTCCTGGTCATCTCTTTTCCCATCTCTTCCTTCCTTTTTGAACGTTGCGCGGCAGTGTGCGGCGGCAGTTCTCGCCCTGTTGCAAGATTGGCAGCTGCTCGATCGTGCAAACCTTATAACACAACATATTGTGCCAGCTCAAGTTGAAAACATGCTACCAGTGGTATTTTCGCTTAATTCTCAGAAACTGCCTTTTTTCGCAGTGTTCAGAAACCCAGGCCTTTGTCAACCGGTTTCCCTCTGAAAAAAGAGGCCCGCGCATTCTCGCAGAGAAGCGCACCAGAAAGTGGCGGTGGGGCAAAAATGCTGTTGACAGGCTGCCTCTGCTGTGAAATGATGGCAGATAAGGATACATGTTGGTAATTTTCTAGTCGTGCGGCTTTGCTGAGATCAATGCAGTAGTACGATTGTTCCATTATTAGATTAAATTTCACTGCTAGAACAAGAATATGCGTTGTCCTAAATGTGACTACATTTCTTTTGACAAAGAAGAAATCTGCGGGGGCTGTAAAAAGAATATCAGCAAATTTTCTCAAGAGCTGTCCGGGGTGATACTGCGGGGCACTGTACCTGACTTTCTTTGGTTCGAGAAGCCAGAAGAAGAACCAGAGGAGAAGGAGGCCGCGATTGAGGACGAAAATACGCTCGACGGAGCTAATGAGGATGGCGGCGGCTTAGATTTCGGCGAAGACTCTGAAGCCGAGGATGAGACGGCAACTGATAACACGATGGAATTCTCCACTGATGGAGACGGCATCGATGTAGCCGCCCCAGCAGAGGAAGAGGCCAAAGAGATCGAATTTGATCTGTCAGCAGATGCAGAAATAAGCGAAGAAGAGGAGAAAGAAGAGATTGCCTTTGAGCTGCCCGGCAAAGATAAGGAAGCACCTTCTGAGACGGATGACGGTGGACTCAATCTGTCAATGGAAGCAGCGGATACAGACGGCCCGTCAATGGACATGTCCATTGGTGGACTTGATGAGATTGACTTTATGGAGGAGGATGAAAGTGCTGCCAAACCGCCTCCCAAACCAGAAAAGTCTGCGCCTAAGCTAAAGAAGGAAAAAGCTCCGACTAAAGAGCCTTCGCTTGACCTGAGCGGGCTTGACCTCTCAGGCCTAATGCCACCGCCTGCCGCAGAAGAGCAGAGCAGCCTTTCCCTTGGTGATATTGGCGAACTGAGTTTGGAAGGTCTCAGTGACAGCGGGAAGACGGGGAAAAAAGGCAAAGCGAAATCTGCGGCAGATATGCTTTCCGACCTGTCTATGGACGGCCTGGATTTGAACAAGCCGATGTCGCCACCGCCCACCAGCACCGCAGACAAAAAACTGAAGCCTGCGGCAAAGACCGGAACCGCCTTAGATGACTTTGATATTGATCTCGGCGACCTGCTTGCCAGCAGCAAAGAGGGGAAAAAGAAAAAATAACCATTGACAGTACAAGCCGGAGTACGGTATATTCCTTCCCGTGTTCCGCAGCATGTATGTGCCGAGATAGCTCAGTCGGTAGAGCAACGGACTGAAAATCCGTGTGTCCCTGGTTCAATTCCTGGTCTCGGCACCATAAATATACAAGGTTTTTAGAGGGTTGAATAAAACACTCTAAAAACCTTTTTTCTTGCCTTTCATTCCAGCCCCCATCCTGCCCCCACTTTTTTGCTCATGGGGAAAAAACAGTTCCCTGTTTCGCTCATCTCATTTTCTTCTAAAGAGGGCAGAAAATGACTCCTCCGGTTCAGTATCATTACGGCAAGTTTCCGCCGAAAAATATAGACTGGCTGCGTTTGATTCCGCTGATCGGGCCTGCCAATGCGGCCCTTGCCCGATATGACGGCACCCTTGCCGCCATTCCTAACCCTTCCATTCTCTTGACTCCGCTGACTACGCAGGAGGCTGTTCCTGCCGCAGCAGAAAAAGGCGGATATTAACGAGGTGTTGAACTACCGGAAAGCAATGCACCACGCTGAGGCAATGCTGAACACGCTGCCGCTCTGCCAGAGGGTGATTAAGGAGGCGCACCGGGTTCTGCTGGCCGAAGTGCGCGGGCACAGCGCAGCACGTGGAGAATATCGGAAGGTGCCCAACTGGATAGGGCCGCCCGGCTGCTCCATCGAGGAGGCCCGCTTTGTTCCCATCTCAGCCGAGCACCTTCAGGAGGCAATGGGCAGATGGGAAAATTTCATTCACGCGCAAATGCCTGACCGTCTGGCGCAGCTTGCGGTTCTTCATGCCGAACTGGAAGCCCTGCACCCTTTTTTAGACGGCAACGGCAGATTGGGCCGGATGTTCATTCCTCTCTTCCTGCACACCGCAGGTCTCATCCGCGCCCCCATGTTTTACATCAGCGCGTATTTCGAGAGAGAGCGGGCTGAATATTATGCGCGGCTGGCCGCTGTTTCCTCTGATGAGGATTGGACGGGATGGTGTGAGTTTTTTCTGAAAGCGGTCATAGATCAGGCGGAAGAAAACCAGCGCAAGGCGGCCAGCATTCTCAAGCTGTATGAGGATAAAAAACGCCAGCTTGTTGACTTGACTCATTCGCAATATGCCATTCATGCCTTGGATTTCTTCTTTTCCCGCCCGGTGTTCAACGCAACGGAATTCACTTCAGCCAAAGACATTCCAGCGGCAACCGCAAAGCGGATTCTCGTTCTGCTGCGTGATAGCGGCATGTTGAAAACTGTCCGGGGGGCCAAAGGCCGCCGTCCGGCAGTGTATGCTTTCTTGGAATTGATTGATGTTGCAGAGGGCCGGGTTTCGCGCTGATCTATTTTTGCGGCTCAAAAATCGCCTTTTGTGAGCCGCAAACTGCGTTGTGGTTAATTGGTGAGCCACAAACTGGATTGCCTCCTTGCCCCTGCTGCATCTTTGGCACGGCTTCATTGAATTGAATCGCCGATTGAGCCGATGACCTTAATGCTGAGTCTGGCGCAGACAGCGGCATGAATGCTGCCTTTTCTGAGGCTCATCAGAGGCGCAAGGGTACAGGAAAGCTGCGGTTTACTCTTTTATCTTGAGAGAGAGGGGTAGCTTCTATAGTCAAATTGGCTGTTAATGGCTTCTTCCAATCTTTCAGGACAGCAAAAACTGGTAAAAGATGCTCCACAACATGTTCCCCAGCTTGCTCCAGTCCGCCGGAGAATCATTTGATCATTTGTTATAAAAACGCTGGCGTTGCAAAAAGCAGCGGCCATTATGATTTCAAAGTCCTCATTAGGCAAGAAAGAGTCTTTCATTAAATTATCTTCGTGAGCATATCCTTCTGAGTTATACCAGTAAGAATTATATACGTCATGGTAAGTGTAAACATGAATAAAATTGCCTCTGATTTTTCTATCTATATTTCTAAAACTCTCGCGTATTAAATACTTCCAGAGATAAATATCTCTTTCAAGCTCAACCGATTCATATGATTCTACATCATGTTCTATGTAATTAAGCTCTTTTGGAAATTTTTCTCTAATTTTCCTATCTATACTGATAGTACCCTCGCGCATTAAACGCTTCCATTGAAAAATATCTCTCTTTAGTTCAACAGGTTCATATGATTTTATATCATTTTCTATACAACGAAGCTCTTCTGTAAAATCTCTATCACACCATTCTTCGCATTGATTATACCAGAAAAATATATCATCTTGAGATATCTTTCTTTTGGTGAATTTTTCACGCAATACAGCGCAGATATCTATAAGTTCTGTTGGTATTACATGTTTTATTGGGTCGTCTTTGTGTGTCCCGGATAGCTCTGAAATTACAATGCTTTTTACCATTGAATACAATTCGCAAACACACTTTTGAAAAGTAACTATTTGAAAATTATTACTTCTTAGTATTTCCACCATGTCGTTTTCTTGTTCATCTCTTCCTATTATATTCCTCAGTAGCACATTAGTATCTAAAAAGGCTTTTTGTATCTCCATAAGCATCCTTTCTGTAACTTTTATTTGAGAAAAACAGGCCCCCGCTTCCAGCCTGAAAGTTCAGCCAGCAAAATAAACCGTTCCAGATCAGCAGGCAAGGCTTTTCCACGCTCTTCCGTCACGGCCTGCCAGCAGCCCCTTTCAATGCCTCATCCTGCGCCTTGATAAGCCGGTCAAGCGCATCATCATGACCGCCGCTGCTCGCTTCCGCGTGACTCTCTTTTTGCTCTGCGGCTTCACCCTGAAAACGACTGACCGCGCCTCTCAACCAAACTTCACAAGCCCGATTTCCTGCCGATTTCTACCTATGGAGAAGGCAAGGACAGGCCGCCAGCACGTTGCGCGGGCGCAGATGTATTTTCGGACAATGCAAAGGAGGCGACGCAAGCAAGGCCAGCATCCGGCATCTGTTGCCGCGTCTTTCGATTAAAACGCCATAAATGGCCTGAGATTCGATTTCAGCAGCCGAACGTCAAATCCCTACAGGCCGCTTGCTGATCGTTGAAAAATTGGTCTAAAAGATGTCTTCTCGAACGTGCTGCATATAATACAGTGTGAACCTTTTTTTATAGTGGGTAAAGCTCCAATCGCAAGGCCGCCAAATGCTTGAACCCGTGCCGGTAGCTGCTTTAGGCCGTCTGGCGGCTGATGAACGCTGGCATGGCTGCGGCCCTGCTTGTCCATGCGCTGGATGAGCAGGCAAAGGCGTTTTACCTTGGGCACGGCTTCATTGCATCGCCGATTGTGCCGATAACCTTAATGCTGAGTTTGGCGCAGACAGCGGCATGAGTGCTGCCGGGTGGATTCACTGCTTGCAAGATCAAGACTGCCATTCCTGCAAGCTCGTTGTTTTTTTGTGCTTATGGTCGGATAAATAGAATTTGCCGGGATACTCTAAACGAGCCAGGACAATTAAAAAGATGGTGCTTCTGATAGTTTGAATATGTTCAAATAAATCAGTTTTCCATTCCTTAGCCCAGCCAGTATGCACCACTTTATTTCTCATGCCTATTGCATCGTTTATCTTTTCAAGATAGTTTTCAGAGAATTTTTCAAGATTACAGTCTTTCAATGTTTTTTCGATATACCATTTAACCGGATAACCGTTTAATGATCGGTTACTATCTGTTATATTCTTGACAATCTGCTCAATGTGTTCTGTTTTGATGCTAAGTTCTGAACATCTCAATTTAACTGATTCGATTGCAGCTTCTCTTATTTTACTGCATTCCTGCTTTTTAAGCATAGCAGGTTTATCGCAAAGCCCTTCAAGGGCGGCTGTATGTTTGATTAGCGTCCAATCATCATAGCCTTCATCATCCCAGCATAAATTATCAATAGCTTGCCAAATACCTTTATCTATAAACCACTTCTTATCTTTTTCTGGTTGATTTAATATATAACTAACAAAGTCGATCCATAAATTTGGAATCTCTCGCATCGGTGTAATTGCGTTGTTGTTCTTGTAAGCATCTTTCAAGTTACTCGATATATAATCAAAGCAAATCTCTTCTTCTGTAATCGAAAGCGACAGTTTCATTAGTATTCCCACAGAAATACCTGTACAAAGGGAAAGAATATGAGAAAAAACAAAACTTCATCCTTTATATCGTTATCTATTTTTTGATAAAATAATGAATCTGTGCTTACATGTCTTGAAAGTTTAATATTTAATTTTCTCCTGTGAAAAGAATATTCAAACTCTGCATCAATTTCATCTTGCTCATATTCATATTTTCTTTTCCAGTTAATTGGAGGAAGATTTGTAGTATCTTCTATTTTTCCACCGGAAAAAATATAAGTATAATGTGTTACATTTTCACTGTTTATAGATAATTGTAGTTCTTCTACTCTCCCTTCTATCTCTGTATTATAACCAACGCTAATTGGCTTAAAACCTAAATAAATATTACCGGAAGGTAATATTATATACATTTTTTCTTCACTAACTATTTTAAACTCTAACCCTTCTGGATGACGCAAGAAGGCTGTCATTGGCTTCCTAATATTATTCATCCAATCTTTAAAATTATTGAACCGGCACAGAAGATTTGTTGAGCCACCTGTCATTCTTTCAGCAACATTAAAATTAACTTCTTCCTCGTTCTTCAATCTTTTAATTATCTCTTGAATAGTCATGGCGATAGATCAGCGGCGGATTGATGGGAACTTTTTTTACGGTTCAAGCAGAATCTACCACCGCATCCCTGCCGCTTCAACCTGTTTTCCGCCCGCCTCTCACTTATCAGCCGCCACCTGCTTCCGGCTGCTCTCTCCACCTGTCCGGCTGGCGATTGCCAAGCCAGTATTTCAAGGCCGCCGTGTCGGGCGGCTTGCTCTCTCCGGCCTTCCACGCCTTGATTTTGCCGGGCTGAATCGTGCTCAGATTCGCTTGACTCACACGCAACAAAACCCACAAAACTTGCTGACCGGGGCTTTGTTGGTTCTGTTGCGTCATACTTTGCTTGCTTCAACAGGATGATTCCGGCTGCTCACTGCCGCCCGGAGCTGCCTTGTTCTTGCTCAGATTCGCTTGACTCCCACGCAACAAAACCCACAAAACTTGCTGACCGGGGTTTTGTTGGTTCTGTTGCGTCATACTTTGCCTGATTCAGCAAAAATCTTCGGGTTGATTGCATACGAAGAGGCGGGCGGTCTGCCTCCTTGCGCGGTGCCTCTGTCCGGCTCCATCTCCCGCAGCCAATGTTTCTCCACCAGCCAGTCCAGCGCATCCTGCACCGCTTCCCCGGAAGTCAGCAGGCCCCATTTCTTCATCTGCACATCTCGCAGCTTGAAGCCGTCCGGCAGTGCGCCGCTCCTGATCTTCTTTGCCAATGCTTCGCCGCCCAGCCTGCCGGTGTTGAGCGCAAGCGAGTAAATCCGCCGCGCATGGCTCTCAAGATACTGGCACCATGCCGCAGCTTTCTCCGCCGCTTCCCGGCTCACCGGGTCAGGGCTGCGGCCTTGGTCTGCGCACTCGATCAGATGAAAAACCAAGGCCAGCGAAGGCATGAGGGAGCGGTATTTTGCCAAGTGCTCAAGGATGATGGAATGGTCACGCTCATCTGTCAGCTTCTCCCGCTGCAACCGGGTCAGCCATTCCTGAAACACCGCCTGCCCGTCCCGTGAGAAGCGGAGAAACGGCTTTTCCTGCTGATTTTCGGACGGCATGACCTCAAGCTCCGCCAATGCCTGAATGACCTTGCACGCCCTGTTTCTGGCCGCGCTGTCCGGCTTCCTGTCTATGTACTGCCAATCCTTGGCCGGGTCGGGATAGACCATCAGTTGCAGCCGCTGCACAAAGCCGTCATTGTCGCCGCTGGCAACAGCCCGGTGCAGATACTCGGCTATCTTGTCCGGCTGAATACCACCCAGCAGGGACAGGCAGATATTGTCAGCTCTGACCGTGCCCCGGCCTATGCGGTCATCAACATGGCAGCCGTCGCCGTTCCACGCTTCCAGCATGAATGCCCTGTCCTGCTCATTGCCCGCCCGCTCCATCCGTTTGAACAAGGCAATCAGCTCATCACGGAAATAGAGCAGGCCGCGTGGATTGTCCCGCAGCAGCTCGACAATCTTTTCAATGCTGCTGTCATTGGTCTTGTAACGGCGTTCCGCAGGCCGCTCCGGGCGATTTCTGCGCAGCTCGCCAGCCAGTTCGGCAGTGCTTCTGCCTGTGTCCTGCCCAGCCTTGACAGTCTTCTTGATTTCCTCTTTCAGCTTGCTCTGCTCCGCATCGGCAATCATGACCTTGACTTCATACTCCGCCAGAGCCTCCTGATATGCCTTGCCTGCCGCAGCTTCAAGCCTGCCCAGCGTTTTGTTGACCGCCTCGTTCAGCGCAGGCGTTTTCATCATGGACGGCGGCCCGACTATGCCGCCCCAGAGATTGGGCACCACGCTCCAGTCATCCTGCTGCTTCGGCCTGATGCAGCAGGAAGTGCCGATGACCGAAGCGCAGACTGCCACCAGCGGCACAATCAGAAAATCAGCAGGCACCTGCATTCTGTCAGCCGCCTCTGCCACCCATGCCCGGAAGGGTTCCGGCATCATCTCCGCCCGCATCGGCTCCACTGGCGGCAGCTCATCTTTGACCGGCAGCGGCGTTTTCCAGTCCATATCCTGCCGCAGCGTGTCATCATCAGCCGCCTCAAAATCAACCGGCTCCTTTGCGCTGAAGCGGCGGAACATGTACTTTATTACGCCGTGGGCATGGCTGCGGACAATTGGCTTTCCGTTGTTCCAGTAAAATTTTGCCGTGCTCCTGCTGCCGCCGTTGTATTCAGGCTCCAAGGGGTCAGCGCAACTCTTGCCGTTGAACTGCGGGCCGTTGTCCATCACATGAGCCACGCTGACCGGCTCGTTCTGATGCGCGAAATGCAGCAGGTCATCATCTGCCAAAACATGATTCTGCCGAGTTTTGACCGTTTCCTTTGCCTACTCAAGGCTGATCGTGCCGCCGGAGCTGCTGGCCAGCTTCTCCGCCTCCTGCTCAAGGTATGTGGCCTTGATCGTCTCCTGCGTCGGCTGCGCCTTCTCTTTCAACTGCCGAATGATTTCCTGATATGCTGCTTCCTCTTCAGCGGTTAAATCTAGCATATTTGCCGTGTCTAACAGGCCGCCCTGATGCTGTTCCGGCTTTGGCCTGCGCTGCTCAAGTCCCTTGTCACAGACTGCCCCGGCGACGAAATCAAGCCGCTCTGGACTGCCTACAAGCAAGTCCGCAAGGGTGCGCTCCAACAAGGAACCGGCTCGGCTGATCTCAATGCGGCCATAACCAGCCAAAAACAGCCGCTTGCCCAGCACCTTGAGGAAGCGCGGCGCATCAGACGCATTCTTCAGGAACAGATAGAGGTGAAAGCCCGCGCCTTTGCCGCGCAGCTCTTCATTGGTCTCTGCGCTGTAGATGCAGGAAGAGGTGGAGCAGGCGGCAACATACGCAGCCTGTTTGATCTCCGGGAAAAAAATGGAGATGATTTCAACCAGCCTGTCCGGGGTATATGCTTGCAACGCTTTGTCATCCAGAGCAACCGAGTTTGCACGGGCCTTGTCATGGTCAAGCATCATCACGCCCGGCCCCTCTGGATAGCGGAAATGCTCTTTGCTGCGGGCGATGATTGGCAGGCCGTCTGCGGCTCTTGCGCCATTCTCTTTGGCCTTGCTGACAATCAGGGCCTTGCTGTGGCCGCAGATGCCGTGCGCTATGGCTTGATTCGGTTTCAGCCCTTGCAGGAAGGCTCCGAACTGCTCTGGGGCAAGAGTGACAGTTTCCGCCCGCCCCCTGCTCATCCGGCATTCTGAGGCATCCTTTTCAAGCTGACCCTCTATCAGCTTCATGCGCTTGGTCAGAATACCCTTGTCTTTGGTGAACAGGGTGAAGGAAATACGCTCTGCTGGGCTGTCTGCCGCAATTTTGCCCTTGTCCTGCTGCTCCTGATGCTGTATCTTTGTTATCATCAAGTTATGAGAAGTTGTTGTTTGGGCCGCCGCATCCGCCCGATGCGCGGCCTTTTCCATTTGCAGGGCCGTCATGCCTTGCCCCCGACTTTGCCTTTCCCCGGCTGGCTTGCCCTTGCTTCCAGCCATGCCACCAGCTCCTGCACAGGGTAGAGAATCTTCCGGCCTATGCTGATGCGGCCTTGAATTCCCTGCCCCTTGGAGTCCAGATTTGCCATAGTCCGGGCGTTGAGCGCACCGCCGGAGAACTCGGCTAATTTTGACCGCTCCACGTAAGGGGCTGGCCATGCCTTGGCAAAGGCGGAAAGGTCAATCCGGCTCTGCTCCTGTTCTTGCATCTGCTTCGTTTTGTTCATTTCTCTTCTTGCTGCTTGTTAGAAAAAAACAGCCGGGCCGCATAAGGACGCGGCTGCGCTTGACTGCCTGACAAAAGGACGTGAGGAATCACTGCCGCGCCGAAAGTCGGGCGGGAATGACGGCTGCGCCGTTCAGGAATTCGTCTAATGATGACTGCGGGTAGAGAATCCGGCTGGCTATGCGGAGATAAACCGGGCCTGTTCCTTGAGACCGCCAGCGTTCAAGCGTGGGCTTGGACACAGGGAAACCGGTCTGGTTCAGGTAGTCAACCGCCTGCCGGGTGGTGAAACGTGTTTCGCGGGGCATTCTGCGCCTCTCTGATGTTGAAGTTCATCATCAAGATTCAGAAACACCATGTTTGACGGGATGGATGCAAAAAAACTTTAAAAATTTTTTAAAAAAGCCGTGTCGTTAAAATGCACAATATATAGTGTGCATAATGCGACATGCAATACCGCATATTGCGCTTTTGCCCCGCAGAGCTTCCTTCTTGCGCTCAATTCACTGCGCAGAAAGCTCTTGACGGATGGGCGGCTTCAGCTTATCTTTGCATAAGAAAAGGCGACAAGTCAGCCTTTTTCACCCCGTCATGTGCCCCTTTTGACGAAGGGACAAGCATGATGTTCTGAACCAGCCGCTGCATGAGAGAGAGTTTCCGAGGCCCTTATTCTCAGCAGCGGCAGTCTTCTTGCATTCATAATTCTGCAAGAACCTATAAATAGAATTTATGATAATCATTCCTTGTCAGCTTGGCAAGGGCAAGCATTCATTTTTTTTGTCTTTTTTGGCGTAGACTGGCTGCCGCTTCCGAACTTGTTATTTTTCCGTGCTTCCTGCCTCCTGCAAAGCCTGCTCCATCACCCGCAAGGCCGCCCGTGTTCCATCCGGGGCAAGGTGGCTGTAGCGTTCCGTCAAGGCAATGGTGGAGTGCCCCAGTATCTCTTTCACCGTGATCAGCGGCACCCCGGCCTGCACCAGCCAAGACGCGCAGGTGTGGCGGCAGGAATGAAACACCAGC
>NZ_JBLWEO010000005.1:0-68196 GCF_048287395.1 Candidatus Electronema sp. PJ
AGTTGAACGGACTTTTTCATGGATGCAAAGAAAATTCCGCCGTCTGGTTGTCCGCTGGGAAAGGCAGCCCTGCTGCTTTGATTCTTTTCTCTGTCTGGCTGTTTGTTTTATGTGGGTACAATTATTAGTGGGATAGGTTCATTATATTCTCCAGTCCAATACAGAAAAGAAGTTTATGAATAAAGACCAATTCCAACGACATACAATTTCTTTCCCGAAAAGGCAGGTTACACTTTATTCGCTCTTTTTTTTCCTGTTATTCACCGCTTACTCCTCTTCGTTTCAGGCTGAATGGCACTTTGATGATCTTCCTAATATTTTAGATAATACACCTCTTCATTTGACCGATTTAACAATAAAATCGATCAAAAAAACTTTTTTTGCCTATCCAGAAAAGGAAGGAACACTGCTTCGTCCTGTCAGCAATTTAAGTTTTGCCCTGAACTGGTTCTTTCATCAGGACAGAGTTTTTGGTTATCACCTGATAAATTTTTGCATTCATTTTTTGACAACCATTTTCCTTTATAAATCATGCTTGCTGCTTCTCGTTTCTCCAAAGATTGGAGCTGTATATTGCAAAAACAGCAAGTTAATCGCCACTCTTACTGCTCTCTTCTGGGCACTCAATCCGATACAGACCCAAGCGGTAACATATATTGTGCAACGAATGGCATCTCTAGCAACCCTATTTACCATTATCGGTATATGGTGTTATCTTGCAGGAAGAATACAATATTATCTTGATAGAAATAGGCAAGCTGTATATTACAGTGCTTCGTTTGTAGTATTTTTACTAGCATTAGGTTCTAAAGAGAATGCTCTTTTTTTTCCTGCTTCTATTGTTTTGATCGAGCTATTTTTTTTTAGGAGGAAAATTAATGCTACCAGGCAAAATTTTATACTCATCCTGTCAGTAGTATTAGTTATTACATGGTGTATAATATTTTTGAAAGGGCCAGGCGTTATTCATAGCATATTCTTGTCTTATAATGATCGAAGCTTTACTATGACTCAGCGAGTATTGACACAATCTCGTATTTTATTCTTTTATCTCAGTCTGCTTTTCTACCCGGCCCCTTTCCGTCTCTCTCTGATTCATGATATTCAATTATCCACCTCGCTTGTCACCCCTATTACTACTCTGTTTTCAATCATCAGTATCGCCCTGCTTATTGTCCTGCCGTTTGTTTATCATCGACGTTACCCGCTACTTTCATTCAGCATACTCTTTTTCCTCCTTAATCATAGTGTAGAGTCGACTATTCTCAGTCTCGAATTGATCTTTGAGCACCGTAATTACCTTCCCTCGCTATTTCTCTTTCTTCCAGCAGCAGCAGCCTTAGGTACCCTTATTAAAAAATATCAACATGGTAACAGGATTATCTATGTCCTGCTTTCAGCTGTAACCAGTTTTCTGGTTCTTTCCCTCGTGCTAGGTACCTTCGCAAGAAATAAAGTATGGCAGACCGAACAAAGTCTATGGGCAGATGCCTGGGCGAAGGCTCCGCAAAGTGCTGGCCCGTATATCAATCTCGGACAATATTATCAGTCAGTAAATAACCTACAGAAATCCTTTGAACTGAATTTCCTTTCTCTGGATAAATACGCTGCCACACCTTGGAAGAGTAGGGTCTGGGCCTATAATGCTATGGCTCATATCATGACCTTGACCGAAAATTATAGAAAAACTCTGGAGCTGTACGATAAGGCTCTTGCCGCATCAAAGGACAAGCCGTATGGAAACTATAACGCCCCGATACTGGCGGAGAAGGCTTGGATACTATGGCGTACCAAACAAAAGGAACAGGCTGTACAAATTACGGCAGAACTGGTTGAGGCAAGGTCTGAAAATGGAGGTTATCTCCAGCAACATGGCGAGATGCTTATTGCTCTGAATCGCGTTGAAGAAGGGGCGGCGGTTCTACAGCGAGTTTTTGCTCATTCTGATATGAAGACCGAGGAATACCGCAAGACACTGCTCAACTTTGCCCTTATCTACGCCCGGATGGGATTTATGGATAAATCTTCCTTCTATATACACTTAGCGGATATGCTGGGCGTACCGGTTGTCCCAAGCTCACTCTGTGTTATAGAGATAAGTCTGCTGAAAGGCAAGCAGGCCGAGGCGGATCAGGCAATGCAGGCTATCCTTTCAAGAATAACTTGGCCTGAGTTGATCGCGATTCTCTATGAGCAAGCACCGAACATTCCTTCTAAAGCCATCAACTATCCCCTGCTCCGACAGTATGCAGCAGACTGGATTGCACGCCAAAGAGAAGCAAGTGATCCTCTGCCACGTCGCAGCGAAGGGGGATTAGCTCCACAGCTTCGCAATAAAGAATTGCGACCCGAGGAAAACAATGCAATATAAACGATTACCTTATCTAGCTTATACCATTCCAATACTTCTTCTTGCCGCTATTGGAGTTGCCGCTTCAGCCTATCTTGCTCTGTCCCATTATCGGAACTATACAGATATCGGCTACAGTAGCTTTTGCGCCATTTCTAAGGCTATCAATTGCGACACGGTCTCGCAGAGTTCCTGGTCTGTGCTGTTTGGGCTTCCCCTCGCTCTTTGGGGCACCTTCGTATATGCACTCTTTTTTATTCTTGCCTTGCCTGCTCAACAAATTAACAGCCCAGAACGCAGGGGGCTATGGGAACTGCTGTTTGGGCTTGCCCTAATCTGCTCTGCTGCTGATGTGTATTTCGGTTATGTCAGTGCAGTGGAAATACAAGCCTACTGCATCATGTGCTTGTTGACCTATGCCGTCAGTTTCACGCTTCTTTTCTTGATCTGGATCATCCGAAGACGTTTCAATAACCATTCTTTTTCTGTAGGGATACGGAATGCTCTATTCTTTTTGAGCAAAGATAGATATATTCTTTCTGCCCTGTCCTGCCTCCTTGCCGCATTTATCTGTCTGAAGATATTTCTTCCAGCCTATTGGATTTATGAATACCCCGAATTCTCAACTGATGTGCATTCTGGAGTAACTGAAGAAGGCCATCCTTGGATAGGCGCGGAACATCCGGTAATGGTAATTAATGAATTCACAGACTATCAATGTTTTCAGTGCAGCAAGATGCACTTTGTGCTGCGGCAGCTTGTTGCCAGGCATCCTGATGCGCTCCGCCTAGTCCATCATCATTACCCCATGGACGAAAACTTCAACACGGTACTGGTTAAAAAGCCCTTTCATACCGGTTCCGGCACGTTGGCCTTGCTGGCTATTGCATCAATGCAGCAAGACAAATTTTGGTTCGTTAATGATTCTCTATATTATGTCATCAGGAATGGCATAAAAGAATTTAACATCAGTAAGTTTGCCAAAAAAGCAGGATTAGATGCTGAACAGCTTAAAAAGGATATGTATTCACCAGTTGTCCTAAAGCAGCTTCAAGCAGATATATGGACCGGCCTGAAAAACAAAATTGTCGGTACTCCAGCCTTTATCATAAATGGAAAAGTCTATCAAGGACAGATTCCAGCGGAGATTCTCAAAAAGGTTACTGAGCTGCCGGGGAAATGAGAAAGCAGCTCTTTGTACCGGTAGTTCTCAGCATCATTGTTTTTTGCCTTGCACTGCTTGCCTGTACCCCACCTTTTGACCGCGACGGTCTGATTCACCATCTCCAAATTCCCAAGCTCTACCTCCAGCACGGCAGCATCTACGAAATTCCTGAGTTGGTATTTTCGTATTACCCCATGAATCTCGACCTGCTCTATATAGGGGCGTTATGGCTTGGTAGCGACATTCTGCCGAAATACATCCACATGGCCTTTGCCTTGGCCACGACCCTGCTGCTCTTTCTCCATCTGAAAAAACGACAGCCCGGCATCTACGCTTGGCTGGGCGCGGTCTTTTTCCTCAGCATTCCAGTCATCGCCAAGCTCTCGGTCACGGTCTATGTTGATCTTGGCCTTGTCTTTTTCAGCACCGCCGCCGTACTCCTGCTCTTCCGCTGGATAGAGATCGAACAGCGGTACAACCTGCTACTGGCAGGCATCTGCTGTGGGCTGGGCATTGGGACCAAATATAACGGGCTACTGGTACTGTTCATCCTGACGGTTATGGTACCGGTACTCTTCATCCGCAGTCAGGACGAAAGGCAAGGTGCAGCGCTTCCGGCAGTGAAGGCGGCGGTGCTGTTCTGCTTTGCCGCTTTACTGGCGGCTTCACCTTGGCTGATCAGGAACGCTGTCTGGACAGGCAATCCGGTTTATCCGCTCTACAACGGCTTCTTCAACCGCGCCGCCGCGCCGACAACAGCGGAGCAGGCGGAGACCAGCTCTGAGGAGGCTAAACTGCAAGGCGGCAGAGTGCGCGGCGTGTTTGCCACACGGCATGTGCTGTACGGCGAAAACATCTGGCAGCTGCTTCTGTTGCCAGTGCGGATTTTTTTTGAAGGCCAGGATGACGATCCTCGTTATTTTGATGGCCGCCTGAACCCGTTTCTCCTGCTGTTACCCCTTCTTGCTTTGCTCCGCATAAGACAATCAGAGAGACAAGTGCGCCTTGAGCAAACAGCAATGGCCGCTTTTTGCCTACTTTATTTTCTCTTTGCCTTCAACACCGGGGTGTTGCGCATCCGCTACCTCGTGCCAATGGTGCCGTTTCTGGTGATTTTATCCATGCAGGGCCTGCACCGGCTGGAACTGCTGGCTGGAAAACGCAGCCTTGCCTTGGCCGTCTGGCTGATTCCCGCTGCGCTGATGCTGGCCTGGAACGGCAGCTATATGTATCAGCAGTTTCAGAAAGTAGATCCACTCAGTTACATCAGCGGGAGGTTGAGCAGAGATGAATATTTAGCTCGGCAGATTCCTGAATATCCGCTTCTTCAGCATATCAACAGTAAATTGCCGGAGTCAGCTAAAATCCTCTGCATTTTCATGGGCTGGCGAGGATATTATATAAACAGAGAGCATTGGTTTGATCAGTATGGCAATTCTAAAGGTCTGCTGGCTTGGCTGCGGCGGCCAGAAATGACTGCGGAGAAGATAGGACAGAATCTGGCAGAAAGAAACACCAGTTATTTGCTGATCAGGAGGGATTTACTCTATCAATGGCTACAAAACGAAGAAGTCAGCACGCAGCAACGTTGGGTAGAAATGGAGCAGCAGCATCTCCTGCCGCTGGCCTCGCATCTTGACTACACTTTATATCAAGCCTCATTTTGAGAGGAGATATGAGACCAGTCCCTTGCCAAAAAATGCCCTGAACAAGGGGTTGCCAGGGCACTTCGCAAATTTCCCTATGCAGCTTACCTCGAATTATACTCGGTAGGCAAGCAGTTCTGCTTGGCCGCAAAGGAGTTCTGCCGACTTGGAGAGAAGTTTTGCCGACTAAGAAAGAAATCTTACTCGGCAAAAAAGGAGTTCTGTCGACTTGGAGAGAAGTTTGGCCGACTAAGAAAGGAGTTTTGGTAAGCCGGAAAGGAGTTGTACTCGGTTACACAAAGGAGTTTGGCCGAGTACAACTCCTTGGCAACCGAGCAGAAATGGTGTGTTTTGCCAAAGCAGAGCATTGCGCTCTTACCGCGCTCCTTGCGCTGCTCAAACCTCTTCCATTCTGCAACTCCAGCAACTTACTGAAATTTCCTCGACTGCCCTCTCCGCTTCTTGGCGAATGCTGAAATGGCTTAGGCAAGAGGTCTATTTTGAGAGGAGATAATTTTTTCCTTCTCCCTGAATCGCTTCTCCGTGCCGTTCAGCAGCCGTCTGATGTTCTGGTAATGCTTGATCCAGATCATCATCCCTACGAAGACAGCCAGCCAGAATTTCCACAGCGGCTCGGCAAAAAAATAGAGGCTCAACGGCATGGCCGCTGAACCGAGAAGCGAGCCGAGAGAGACAAAGCCGGTCGGGGCGGTCACAGCGATGAAGACCGCCAAACTGACCAGCAAGGCTTTAGGGGCGATATAGAGAAATATTCCTAGGGCGGTGGCCACACCTTTACCGCCTTTGAAGCGGAGAAAGATCGAAAACATGTGGCCGGTCACAGCAGCTGCGCCGCAGAGAGCTGTAATCAAACTGCGGCTGGAATCATCGCTGAGAAGTAGCCCAGCGGCAAACATCGGCAACCAGCCTTTAACTGCGTCCAAGAGCAGCGTGAGAAAACCGACCTTCTTACCCACCAACCGAGAGACATTAGTAGCACCTATGTTGCCACTACCGTGTTGGCGGATGTCGATACCACTGCCCCGTGAGAGCAAAAGGCCAAAAGGGATCGAGCCGATCATGTAGGCTGCCGCAGGCAGAAGAAAATGCAGGCTGTTCATGACCAGCTGCGTCCGGGTTTAACCAAGATATTCTAAGAGGATGTTCAGCATCCGTCGTACTGGCTCTGCCGCACCCCAAAGGAGTTGGTCGCCAACGGTAAACGCGCTCAGATACTGCGGGCCGAGGTTCATTTTCCGCATCCGACCGATTGGGACTGTTAGCGTACCGGAGACACTGGCCGGAGTCAGCTCGCGTAAGGTGTCCTCCTTGTTGTTCGGCACGAAGCGCACCCATTGGTTATGCTTCGTGATGGCTTCCTCAATCTCGGCCAGCGGGATGTCCTGATTCAGTTTCACTGTCAGGGCCTGACTATGGCAGCGCATCGCCCCAACCCGAACGCAACAGCCATCCACTGGAATGCGATTGTTCTCGTCTCGGCCCAGTATTTTATTGGTTTCAGCGATACCCTTCCACTCTTCGCGAGTCTGGCCGTTCTCCATCGCTCGGTCAATCCAAGGAATCAGGCTGGCTGCCAGCGGTGCGCCGAAATGCTGGGTCAGAAAGCGCGGGCTGCGGAGGGTGTAGCTCACATTGCGGTCGATCTCCAAAATATTGGCCGCATCATCAAGCAGATTCTGGCAATTCTCGCCGATCAACCGCATCTGGTTGACTAATTCCAGCATATTCTTGGCACCAGCCCCAGAAGCAGCCTGATACGTCTGCGAGCTGATCCACTCCACCCAGTTTTTCTCGAAAAGCCCACCCAGAGCCATCAGCATCAGAGAAACTGTGCAGTTGCCACCGATGTAGTTTTTGATTCCATCGGCTAAACCTTTGTCGATAACTGCTCGGTTAACCGGGTCAAGGACGATGATGGCATCTTTTTCCAAACGCAGAGTGGAAGCGGCATCAATCCAATAGCCCTGCCAGCCTGCTTCACGCAGTTTAGGATAAATTTCTTTTGTGTAATCGCCGCCCTGACAGGAGAGGATGATGTCCAGACCCTTGAGCAGGCTCATGTCAAAGGCATCCAACAGCTCGAAAGTTTTGCCATTGATTTCCGGCCCGGCTTGCCCGGCCTGAGAGGTGGAAAAGAACAGCGGCTCAAACCGGTCAAAGTCGTTCTCCGTCCGCATTCGCTCCATAAGCACGGAACCAACCATGCCTCGCCAACCAATGATACCTGTTTTTTTCATGATATTTTGGGAGATATTTTATGTTGTTCTCATGGACAAGTCGTGTTTACACGATCCGTAGATAATGAATCAGTTCCTTGGCAATAATTGGAGCTACTGAGTACACTTCTAACAAGTCATCTGTTTTTGTTCCAGGATAAGTATCTGCGCCGATGATCCGGCGGATACCTCGTTTCCGAAACTTCTCGTGGGCATTACCTGACAGCACCAAATGCGTGGCCATGCAGAGGACATCGGTCGCGCCTGCTTCATAGCAGCGGTCAGCGGTTTGGAGCATGGAGCCGCCAGTACGGATCATGTCGTCGCAGATGATGGCGGTCTTGCCCTTGACTGCGCTGGAGAGTTGGCCGACAATGGTTTTATCGACATCGTAACGATCTTTATTAGCCGCTGTGTGCGGACAACCGAGGATACCTGCCACTCGCGCTACCCGCTTGCTAAAGCCATAGTCTGGGGAAACCAGCACATAATCGCTGAGATTCATTTCCCGGATTTTCTTTGCGGCCAGTTCCTCTGTCCATAGATGTCTGGTCTTGATTTCACCGGAATGCGCGTGCAACACCGCCTCGGAATGGAGATCAACAAAGGCCACATACTTAGGCCGATTGCGGAATATCTGCCGGGTACGGGTTACGCCCTTGGGAATCTCGCCGGATTCCGGCTTGGCCCGCTCCATCGTCGAATAGCCAAGATAGGGAATCACCACATTAACACTGCGGGCATTCCAATAAAGACCGCCTGCGATCAAGTCCAACAGTTCCTGGAGTGCGCTGTCGGTGTGGGTGGCGGAAATAATAACCATATCCACGCCAGACACGTCGCGGGGAAAGGCGTGATAGATTTCACCGTCGGAAAATTGCTTGCGCACCATCGGCGTGCATTCAATTTTGAGTTCTGAAGCCACTTTGTCTGCCAGCGGCACAGAGTCGCAGGTGGCCAGCAGGAGAATGTTTTCGCGTCTGGTCATCGCAGCTTACCTGCAAGCAAAAGGATCCTTGGCATTTTTCTCAGAACCATCTTTTTTTAATAAAGAAAAGAATGCCAGACAGTGACAGCGCAGACGAAATTCCTATTACAATCAAAAAAGCATAAGGAGAATGCTGGAATGGAATTTTAATATTCATTCCATAAATACTGGAAATCACCATCGGGATAGTGAGCAGTATGGTTATTGAAGTTAAAATCTTCATAACATAATTTATATTATTGTTAATAACCGAGGCAAACGCATCCATCATGCCGCTCAGGATGTTGCTATAAATATTTGCCATCTCGATAGCCTGTTTATTATCGATGATGACATCTTCCAGCATGTCTTCATCCTCGGCAGTCAACTCAAGAGTTTTAGTTTTGAGCAATCGCTCCATCATTAACTCGTTTGACCGCAGTGAGGTGGTAAAAAAAACCAGGCTTTTCTCCAAGTTAAGCAGTTTAATTAACTCTTCGTTTTGCAATGATTTCTGTAACTCTTTTTCTATCTCCGCTGTTCTCCTGTTAATCTCTTTCAAGAACTTTAAATACAGCAAGGCAGTCCGTAAAAAGATTCTCAGAACAAATCCGCTTCGGTTGCCAGTGACTATATACTTCCCTTTACCGACATAAAGCTCAAGAAGATCGGTGATATCAGAAGAACAGATCGTGATGATCGAGCCATCTTTGGTTAAAATGATGCCAGCAGGGGTGGTGATGAACGGGACTTCCGAATTTTTTTCATCGTAATCAGGTATTCTCAGCACAATCAAGAGCACGCCTTCTTCAGTCTCGATGCGTGCCCTTTCATCCATGTCCAAAGGGTCAGTCAAAAAATCAGCAGGGATGAGAATCTCTTGCGATAATCTTTCCAGCTCCTGCCTATCTGGACTGATCATGTTAATCCAGCAGTTCTTCTCAAACTTGTCTATCTGAACATATCTGTTTTCTGACCACTTGAAGACCTGAATCATTTACCGCCGCCTTTCTCGAAATTACTGCTTCCTGCTCAACACCGGCGCAGGGAGATGTCTTTCCCCTGCGCCGAATTCTTACAGAGCCATAGCGATTGCCTCGCCCATTTCCTTGGTGCCAACCTTTTTGCAACCCGGCGTGGCAATGTCCGCAGTCATAATGCCCTGCTCCAGTACCTTTGCCACTGCCTTTTCCATCGCCTCTGCCGCCGCAGGCTGCTTGAGACTGTAGCGCAACATCATTGCTGCTGAAAGAATCTGGGCAATCGGGTTGGCAATCCCCTTGCCAGCTATGTCTGGAGCAGATCCACCTGCCGGTTCAAAGAGACCAAAGCTGCTGCTATTCAAACTGGCTGAAGCCAACATCCCAATAGACCCAGTGAGCATGGCTGCTTCGTCGGAAATGATGTCGCCAAACATGTTACCACAGAGCATTACGTCAAATTGTTGCGGCCAACGGACCAACTGCATGGCCGCATTATCGACATAAATATGTTTGAGTTCCACGTCAGGGTATTCAGCGGCAATTTGCGTCACTACTTCGCGCCACAAGACCATGGTGGTCAGGACGTTTGCCTTATCAACCGAAGTCACCTTTTTTCGACGGCCCCGGGCAGCCTCAAAAGCCATCCGGGTGATGCGCTCAATCTCCGAACGCTTGTAGAGCATGGTGTCATAGGCAAATTCATCTGGCCCGCTGCCTTCACGACCTTTGGGCTGACCGAAATAAATATCTGAAGTCAGCTCGCGCACCACGAGCACATCAAAACCTTCGCCGGCAATGTCCGCCCTAAGTGGGCAGGCAGCGGCCAGTGCTTTGAAAACCTTGGCTGGCCGCAGGTTGCAGAAGAGATCAAAGTGTTTTCTCAGCGGCAGCAGAGCCGCCCGTTCCGGTTGTTGGGCTGGCGGCAGCTTTTCCCATTTCGGCCCACCGACTGAACCAAAGAGGATCGCCTCGCTGGCCTCGCAAAGCTGCAAGGTAGAGGGCGGCAAGGCCTGGCCGTGGTTATCAATGGCAATGCCACCCACATCGGCATAATGATATTCCAGGCTAAAGCCAAACTTTTGCTGGGCTGCGTCGAGCACCCGCACTGCTTCTGCCATTACTTCTGGGCCGATGCCGTCTCCAGCCAGCAATGCTATCTTGTTCGTCATCTGACAGTCTCTATCAAGTAAATTTCTCTGGAAATACTGCGCCGCTGATTCGCTGCGCCTTTAAATCCTCATAAATCGTTGGCAGAAATCAACGAGTTCAGCAAAATTGCCTTCTTTTCTTACTCGTTTGCCAAGGAGTTTGGCTCGGCAACAGAGGAGTTCTGCCGACTTGCAAAGGAGTTGTACTCGGCAGGAAAGGAGTCTGGCCGAGTAGCAAAGGAGTTCTGTTAAGCCGCAAAGGAGTTTGGCCGACTATAACTCCTTTACAAGTCGGCAAGACTTCTTTGCGGCTCACTAGGAAAGGAGTTTGGCCAAGCAAAACTCCTTTCTTGCCGACTTCAACTCCTTTCTGGCCGAGCCAAACTCCTCTTCTACCGAGTACAACTCCTTTCCTGTCAAGCCAAATTCCTCGCCAAGTAGGCAGAAAAGGTGCGCTGCTGGCTGTACCTCTGAACTTACCCCTTCTTGTTGACTTCTACAAGAGATCGAGTGCCTATCTTACCAGAGAAAAAAGAAGCTGCCAACCTTTCCAGGCAATCAAGCAGACTGCGGCTGTTTTCGTACCACAGTCAAGGCGCGGGGATGGCCAGAAAAGGGTAGTTGGCACTGATAGCTTTCAACAAATTCCCAGTTTGGGCAGCTTGCCAGGAATTGCCGGTCGTCTGCCGCTTGCATCAAAATGACCCGCGTTGCTGGACCAACCGCCTGCGCCAGCATCGGCAGCAAAATATCTGGCGCAGCAACGGCGCGGCTGGTGATAAAGGTGAATTCAGTGGCCAATTTTTCGCCTGGTTCGAGCCGCTCTTCCCGCACCAGGACGTTGGTCAGGGCTAAAGTGCGGACAATATGGCGGAGAAACGCGGTGCGCTTCTGTCTTGGTTCCAACAAGGTGACTTGTAAGTCCGGCAAAGCCACCGCCACCACCAAACCAGGCAAGCCTGCGCCGCTGCCCACATCGAGCAGGCTTGCGCCTACGCTGCCAGGTCGAGTCAAGAGCGGCAAGAGGGTCAGCGAATCGAGAAAATGTTTTTCAATTATTTCCTCTACTGGCGTGTCACGGGCCAGCAGATTGATCTTCTTGTTCCATTTTTGCAGCTCGTCGCAGTACAGCAGGAGTTTATCGACAGAACAGGCCGGGAGATTGAGACCAAGCTGTGCCAAACCGATGAGAAGTTGGTTGCGATTGCGCATGGTTCAGGGTAAGAGATGGAGAAATGTCTGTGCGTCTGCTTTTGAACAGTTTTTCTGGTGAGCCACATGCGTTGCACAATCTTTAACAGCCCAGTCGGCCAGTTGCGGCTCTTTGCTGATGACTTGGCCTTATATCGAATCGCCTTTCCTGTCGAAAGCAAGCTGCCGGTTGCCGATGCCGCCCCAGCAGACCACCCTTTGCTCTGTCGCGCTAAGGCACAACTCGCTGAGTATTTCGCTGGCCAACGCCAGTGCTTTGAGCTGCCTTTATCGCCGCAGGGAACCTCGTTTCAGCAAGCGGTTTGGGCCGTGATCCGGCAGATTCCTTACGGTGCCACCCTAACCTACGGCGCAATTGCCCAAGCACTTGGGCACCCCAACAAGGCCAGAGCCGTAGGCGGCGCAGCTGGCAAAAATCCCCTGCCCATTGTCATTCCCTGTCACCGGGTTGTCGGCTGTTCTGGGCGACTCACCGGCTTTTCTGGCGGGCTAGAAATCAAACAATTCCTCCTCGACTTGGAGAGGAATTGAAACCTACAGGAAAAACCGTTGCCGTCTTTGCTTGAACTTGCTCGCAGAAAGGAAGGCGGGCGACTTCTCCTGCTTGCCCGGGTTTTACAAATACAACGCATCTTCAGACCCTACGCCACAGAGTTAGTGCACATGATTTTTGGCAGAGGATTTTTTTGCTCGCAGGAGCAAAAAAATGAGGGCAGGATACTGGGAAACGAAAAAAGGGAGTCTTTGCGGAACACGCATTAACTCCCTGAATTTTCTTGGTGCACCTGGCAGGATTTGAACCTGCTACCCCCGGATTCGTAGTCCGATGCTCTATCCAGATGAGCTACAGGTGCTGTGCGCATAGTATTTAGCAGAACTCTAAAGTTTGCACAAGTCCTTTTTCACAAAAAAACAGAGAAGGCCCAGTTGCTGCCCGGCCTAAAACTAAGACTAGTAATGCTATCCTTAGCACATCGTTAGGAGTCTGCGCGCTTACGCAGAGGTGCGAATCTTGCTCAACATCGCCCTAAGCAGCGTCCGGCTGTGTTTCAGTACAGCGAGGCCATGCTCTGCTTCGCCTTCAGGAAGCTGTGCTTTGAGGAAGATATGCCAATAGAGCTTTACCCACCAAAAAACATGGCGAGGATGCTGGATGACTCGGCAAGAAATGCGGGCGAAGAAGCCGGAAGGCGTGTAATACAGCCACAACCACCAGGTAGGCGGCCAAAAGGTTTCTCGCAAGAGATTGAGGATGTTTTTACCCTTTTGGGTGGCCAGTTTTTTCTGCGGCCAACCCTTGAAATGCTGGCCAACACCAGTTGGAATCGGCTGCTCTTTGCTGCGCAGTTGCTGCTGCACGACCTCATTCCACGGAGTCAGATAGTGTAGGAGAGGCAAGGCGGTAAGTAACTGCGGATAGTGGTCAGCTATCTTCTGCCAATCAAGGGTCTGTACATTGGCTTCAACCAGACCAATGATGTCAGCGACTGAAACCAGCTTGCCAGGTTCATAAGGGAGCGGGGCATGGAAGCCATGCTGATAGAGATGCCAGAGCATGTCCTCGTTGGCCAGTGTGAAGGCGGTCACCCCGTTGACCACAAAGGGCACGGCTCTTTGGTATAATTCGGCAAACTCGAAATGTTGGTAATAAGGCGGGCAATGCGGAAAGAGATCGCGGTGCAGTTCCAAGCAAACCTGGAGACCCTCAACAGTTTGATGGAGCGAGGCCAGATGCGGATGATCTTCTGGGATTGGCAGGGCTGGATCAACAAAGCCATGCTGTTGCAGTAGGGCGTGTGCGGGAAAAGCGTCCTTAGCAGGCAGGAGCAGGTCGATGTCACGCATGGGCCGCAAGCCGGACTCTGGATAAAGGGTCTGACAAAGGGCTGCACCTTTGAGCACCAGGGCTGGAATGCCTGCTTGTTCCAGGATGGTAAGGATCTGAGCCAGGGTTTTCAGTAAGACTAGCTCTGCTTGGCGATGCCGCAGGCAGAGCAGGCGGAGCGTGCGGCGTGCTTGGTCTGGTAAATTGATGCCAGCTGCCGCCAAATGCCGTTGGAGAAGCGGGGCCATCCCGTGCGCCTCAGCCAGGAGCAGCAGGGCATCCCAAGCAGCAAAGGCCGCGCAGTTAGCCAGGAGACGCGCTTGCTGTGCAGGATGTGGCTCAATGCGGGCGCAGAGTTGAAGGATTTGCAAAGCCTGGCCTGGTTGGTGCTCTACTTGCGGCAAGAGAACCAGGTGCTTTGCTGCCTGCTGAAAAAGGAGAGGCGTGTAGGACCAGGTGGCAATCTTCGGGTGCGCACAGAGATAAACCGGCACCCCCTGCAAGGTGCCCTGCTGGAGCTGCTGGGCAATGGCCCGGTGATTGCCATCAAGGAGCACCCACGGCCCTTGAGCGGCATCGACACAGGCGAGAATCAGGGCTAGATCGGGTGGAGACTGGCGGCAAGAGACTACCCGCTGCCAGGTCTGCGGCGGGAGTCGTTCTTTGACAATGTCTTGGAGTTTACCACTGTGTTGATGGGTAGCTTGCACAAAGCCGCAGTTGAGCAAATACAGTTTATCCCCATCTGCTGGCTCAAGTACGGCCTTGTAGAGCTTGAAGGTCTCTGCTGCCTCCAGACCGTGGCTGCCAAGCAGGACGCTGGCCTGGCAAAGCTGCTCATGCTGCTGGATTTCAACCAGACTGGCAGACCGCAGAATCTTCACGGCGCAGGATAGACGATGCCATTGGCCAGCAGCATCTGGATGGCCGTGCTAATATCCTTGGGAATGACTGCCTGCTGCTCAGGATACGCCTCTGTCACCAGAGCAATCATCTCTCCAACAGCCAGACCTTTGCCGCACATCTCCCAGACCAAGCAGGCAGTCTCATTGAGATACACCCCTTTGCCTGTGGTCACGGCATAGAGCAGAATCTCATCCTCAAACTGCTCAACCTTGTAGTCCTGATTTAGGGTAAATCGTTGCGTGTTGTCCATAGCTGCCTGCTGAATGTCGTGTCCTTACAACAAGCCACTTAAACGCTTCATCGAACAGAAGTCACCGCACATGGTACAAACTCCTTTGTCCGAGGGCTGGGATGATTCCCGGTAGGCCCGCGCTTTGTCTGGGTCAAGAGCGCAGGCAAACTGGCCTTCCCAGTCTAAAGTGCCTCTGGCTTTGCTCATGGCAAAGTCGAGTTCGGCTGCGCCGGGAATGCCCTTGGCTAAATCACCGGCATGAGCGGCGATCCGGGAGGCAATGATGCCTTCTTTCACGTCATCAACCGAGGGCAGGCGGAGATGCTCGGCTGGAGTGACATAGCAAAGGAAATCTGCGCCGTGCATAGCGGCCAGTGCTCCACCAATGGCCGAGGTAATGTGGTCATAACCGGGTGCAATGTCCGTTACCAACGGCCCAAGCACGTAGAACGGGGCATGATGGCAGAGCTTCTTTTGTAGCTTCATATTCATCTCGACCTCATGCAGGGGCACATGGCCTGGCCCCTCGATCATGACCTGCACATTGTGCGCCCAAGCCCGCTTAGTCAACTCGCCCAGGGTGATTAGCTCCTCAATCTGCGGTGCATCCGTGGAATCTTTGATCGCACCAGGCCGCAAACCGTCACCCAGGCTGATGCACACATCATATTGCTCGCAGATGTCGAGTAGGCGGTCAAAATACTCGTAAAAAGGATTCTCCTGGCCGGTTTTGGCCATCCACTCAAAGAGAATAGCTCCCCCGCGACTGACTATCCCGCAGAGCCGTTTGTTGAGCCGCAGGCTTTGCGCGCATTTTTGGTTCAAACCAGCGTGGATGGTGATGAAATCAATGCCGTTTTCCGCGTGGATTCGCACGGTTTCAAACCAATCTTCGATGGTAATCTGCTCAGTCGGCTTGCCAGTGCGAGTGAGGGTGTCGTAAATCGGCACGGTACCGATCATCACCGGCACCTCAGCGACCAAACGCTTCCTGAACCCTTCGGTATCGCCCGATACACTCAGATCCATCACCGCATCAGCCTTAAATGCCAGGGCCAACTTCGCCTTATTCATCTCGCCATCAAAGGAACAGACATCTTTAGACACGCCAAGGTTGACGTTAATCTTGGTTTTCAAGCCCTCACCAACCCCAATCGCCTTCAGATTGTGATGGTTGCGGTTAGCTGGGATGACAATTCGGCCTTGGGCGATGCGGGCCAGCAACAACTGCTCGGAAATGACCTCATTCGCCAATACTTCTTGCATCTGCGGGGTGAGAATGCCTTTCCGGGCTGCGTCCATCTGGGTTGTATAGGTTGTTGCCATATTATTCTCCTGAAGAATTGATGATATCTTGAATTTCCCTAATCCGCTGGCCAATGTCATCGGCACCAATAATCTCTGTGACTAAGCAGACCGTCTTTACGCCTCGGGCCAAGACGTGCGTCAGGTTGTGCCGCTTAATGCCGCCGATAGCGACAAAGGGAATCTGGATGTTCCGGGCAACCCAATCGACATAATCCAGACCCACTGGGGCGCAGACATCCTCTTTGGTTTGGGTGCTGAAGATTGGCCCAACCCCGATATAATCTGCGCCGTCGAGCACCGCCTGTGCAGCCTGCTCTGGGTTATGCGTAGAGCAGCCGAGCAGCATATTCGGGGCGATCTTACGCAGTGTACTGACCGGCAAATCATCTTGGCCCTGATGAATGCCGTCTGCGCCGACCATCAAGGCAATGTCAGCATGGTCATTGACAATGAAGAGCACGTCTGCATCCTGAGTGATGCGGCGAATAATCGAGCATTCCTCGTAGATCATCCTGATGCTCTTGTCTTTCAGCTTTTCTCGGTACTGAATGATCGGCACGCCCGCCTGCACCATTTGCCTGGCCACTTCGATGTTGCTGCGGCCTAGGGAAAACTTTTCGCCAAGAATGCCGTAAATGCCTGTGGGTAAGATGCGACTGAAGAGCGGCAGATAGCGGGACTCCAGCTCATACACACTAAAGCGCAATTGCTCGATTTGCTTGCCTGCAAGGTATTCGCCTTGGGCTTTAAGGACTTCCTCAAGGCTTCTGGCTGCCTCTTGCACCCGTTTGAAGTTCGACAACACCGTGTCGCGTAGGCCACTGCGCTGATCTGCCGTGCTGTGCTCCTGCGAGGTGTTTTTGCCAACATCTTCTTCTGCATCGCGGGCAGCCAGCAGGAGGTTTTCTCGGCCTTTAAACAGCTCGCGCACGGTGTGCCGCAGGTTGCGCAGGGCCGCAGACAGCTCTTGGTTGTCAAAATGAAAGCGGGCAATATCCTCTAAGACCCGCAGGCCTTCAGCAGCGCGGTTGATATTGGCATCAAGCAGTCTGGATTCGTTCATGATACACCATTCAGCTAAGGTTACTGCTGGAGATAAGGCGGTTGCGAGGTTTTCTCAGCCGCAACATTTGCCCTTTTCGCGTGTTTCCGGCACGCCTAGCTTTTTCAGCAAGAGACCAAGCGGGCAGAATTTGCTGAAACCGAATTGCAACAGGTTCAGGCCGACAAACAGGGGCAGCAAGAGAAAATATGGATGGACAAAAAGCGGGTTACTCCCGCAATCAAAGCCCAATGTCAGCCCTACAACAATGAAAAATCCGGCAATGGCATGGATCCAGTCTGTGACAATCATGATTATCCTCCTAATTTAGGTTGAACCTTGGTTTGAGGAAAGTCTAGCCGACTTGCTGCTTTCCTGCAACCAGCCAGAAAGCCGTGCAGGTTAGCTTGCGGCTTTTTTTGCCTCTGACCAGTCGTTGCGGGCTGACTTAACACCTTGTCTGGCCAAGCAAAACAAGGTGTTGGCTTAACAAAAGAAGGTTGCTGCCGAGTAACAGAAGGTTCTTGCTTACCAACAAAGAGCTGTTGCCGACTAATAAGGAGTTGTTGTTTAGCCACAAAAGGTTCTTGCTCGGCAACAACCTTCTTGAGTTAAGCAAGAACCTTTTGTGGCCGAGCCAGAACCTTCTTTTGTTCGGCAAGAAAGAGTTGTTGCCAAGCCGCAAAAGGTTGTTGCTTGGCAACGGAGGGTTGAAAGCAGGCAGCAAAGGGCAGGCACAGGGGTCTGTCTCTACGGTGCAAGATTTTTTTGCTTATCTCTTTTGATATAACCCTTGAGCAGCTCCCGCAACTCAGGAAAATGCTGACCCACAAGGTCTTCGGTCGCGATTTCGTTGTCTGCATAGACAAAACCAGGCGAGACAGCCTCGCTGATTAAGGCGTAATCCCCGGCACAAAGCTGCGCTGCCTTCCAATAACCGCCAGGAACCAACAATTGCGGCCTTTGTCCCTGTTGCAAATCCGGGCCAAGTACTTTTTCTCCAAGTTTGCCATCAGGGGCAATGAGTATGTATTTGATCGGTGCGCCGAGATGGTGGTAATGAAGAATGTCAGCCCGGTTTCTATGCAGAAAACCAACCGGGCTGTCCTTAGTCAGCAGGTAATAAATTGAAGTAAGCAGCCTTCTGTTGCCAATCTCCAGGCTGGATTCGTAGGTTCTGCGAAAATAGCCGCCTTCAAGCGGGTGCGGTTCCAGTCCAAGCAGGCTGATGATTTCGGCGGCGGTCATGGCGTGCAGGAGGGATGCGGTGCAGCCGATTCCCCTTGCGCCGGATTGGTTGGGATATCCATTGGATTGTGGAGGATGTTTACAGTAGAAGGCCTGCCCCGATTAAAACTCAAATCTCCAGATCCCAGCCGCGATATCAGCCAGCTTTTTTTGCCGGGCTTCAATTTTCAGCTCATCCCAGCGGTCGTAGTGTTCGGCAACTGCTCGCGTCATTTGGAAGGCACTTTGCTGATAGGCCAATCGTTTGGCAGCATACTCGCCATTCCCTACTTCTTTATTGCGTCCTGTCTCAAGCGGGGTCATGTTGCCAATCCGGTAGATCATCTGCTCCTGCTTGGCTTCGTCCATGAACGACCAGGCTTCGGAGGGATGTTCAGGGAGGATGTGTTCTACGCTGTAAAGTGCGCTTTCCAGCTCAAAATCATTCTGGTATAGCTGCCGCTCAATTTCAAAAAGGAGATAACGCACGACTTTTTTGTTGCGGCTATTGGTTGTTTTGAACTCTTTTTCGGCAAAAGCGGCTTTAAACTGCTGGTCATCAGGATACACTTCCCGCAGAGCGGCAAAAAATTCCAACGGCGATGAATAGATTTTATCAGATACCTTCCGCGCAATCTCGTTGTAAAGCCGCTCTTGGTCATGGGTTTGCAAATTACAGATGACATTGTAGCGGAAAGAAACAATAGTCACCGCCCGCAGGATGCGGGTGAAGATTGTCCGCTCTGTTGTAAAGTAGCGATCATGACAGGCCAGCAGCACAGCCAGCGGCTGCCGGACATTGAACATGATAAGCTGCTTCAGGTAGTCTCGTTCCTCGTGATTCCAGAGCTTATCTTGCGGATCACGGAGTGCTGCATACACCGCAGCGGCCTGATCCAGATGCCGCAAGAGTGCAAAGGCTGCCTCACGCGAGTTGATCCGTTTGCGGATGGTCTTGAACAGGTCCAGCTTGCGGGCTAGTCGGTTGCGGCTGTTCCAAAAGACCCGAAGGAACTCAGGAAAGCTCTCGCTGCCCAGTAACTCGACAATCCGCTCCCATCGCTCTTCCAGCGCATTCAACTCGGTTTCGTGCGTATCTTGCGTACTGATGATGGAGAACAGATAGTTCTTCAGCAGATCGGTTGCCGAGAGCCGCACCCCGCGTGCGTTGAGGGTTTCAAAGACTTTAAAGGCATTCAGCTCGTCTGTTACATAGATGGCCGTAAAGAAAAGTTTGTCCACCAAGCTGTCCACTAAAGCGGTTAAGTCTCTGCCGCTGTCAGCACGCATTCCGCAGCGATTTTTAACGCGTTCTTTGAACCAGATAAAGGCTTTTCTGAGCTGGTGCTCAGAGGCATTTAAGTTTCTTTGCGGCAGTTTTGCTAAAGGAACCAGATAGGTTTGATAAAAACGGTTGTTGTGCCGATTCAGCTCCAGTTTAGAGCGCGGCACTAAGCTCACTGGATCAAGATAACCGATGTAACTGTTCTGGAGTTGCTTCCTGCGTCTTTTGTTGTTGTCTGCATCCAGGGCAGCAAGCTCCAGGTCTTGCAGATGGCTGAGACTGGCAAGGATCATCACGCTGAGGGTTGCCAAACGCTGCTGGCCATCAATGATGGTAAACAGCTTGTTGTCCTGGGATTGCAGCACGAGATAACCCATATAATGGGCTGGCTCGCCATCTGGCTCAAAAAGGCCGAGCATATCCTGCCAAAGATCATCCCATTCCTCCTCAGTCCAGGAATAATCACGCTGGAACGGCGGCACCTTGTAACTGAGGCCGTTGCCCAGGAGTTGGCGGAAGGTGGCGTTGCTGGTATTGAAATTCATGATGGTTTGCCGTACAAAACAACCGCCTTATAACCGCATCACCACATGTTCAATATCCGCGCTGTCCTCGCTGGTGCTGATGACAAAGCCGAGTTTCTCCACCAAGGTGAGCATATCGTAGTTGTTGGCCAGTACATCGCCTTCCATGATCTGGAGACCGTGATTGCGGGCCGTGGCAATGAGCTGCTGCATGAGTAAATGGGCAATGCCCTGCCGTTGCCATTCGTCAGCCACCACTATAGCAAACTCGCAACTTCTGCCATCTGGGTTGATGCTGTAGCGAGCTACGCCGATTTCTGTTTCCTTGCCTTCTGTATTCTGTACCACGGCGATCAAGGCCATTTCTCGGCTGTAATCAATCTGGGTAAAGCGGGCCACCATCTGTGGACTGAGTTCGTCAATCGCCTGCATGAAGCGGAAGTATTTTGCTTGGTCAGAAAGATTGCGGACAAACTCCTGCTCCAGCTCTGCATCCTCCGGGCGAATGGGCCGAATCACCATATCAGTGCCGTTGGGTAACTGCCGCTTGGTCACGAGATGCGATGGATAGGGATAAATGGCCATGTGACTGTAGCGATCCGAGGTCTGGACGTGATAATCCACCACGATACGGGCATCAACCGCCATTGCTCCGTTTTCATCGACAATCAGCGGGTTGATATCCAATTCCTTGATCAAGGGCAGCTCGCAGGCAATCTCTGAGACCCGCAGCAGCACCTGTTCTAAGGCCTCCAAATTAACCTTGGGCATGTGCCGGAATGCGCCAAGCAGTTTGGAAATCCTTGTCCTGCCGATTAAGTCCTGCACCAGCTTGCGATTAAGCGGTGGGAGGGTCACGGCGCGGTCGCCCATTACCTCCACGGCGATGCCGCCTGCGCCAAAGGTGATTACCGGCCCAAAGACAGGGTCTGTGACTAAGCCAATCAGCAGTTCGCGGCCATTGGGTCGCTGGAGCATCGGCTCGATAGTCACGCCATCAATCCGGGCTTCGGGCCGGTTCCTACGCACCTCGGCCAACATCTCGTTGTAGGCACTGCGGGCGGCCTGGGCATTGCTGATACCGAGGCGCACTCCGCCTGCATCTGATTTGTGGGTGATGTCCGGCGAGTTGATTTTCAGAGCCACTGGGAAGCCGATGCTTTCTGCTTGGACAAGGGTCTCGTTGGGCGAGCGGACAATGCTGGCACTGGCTGTGGGAATGTGGAAGGCGTGCAAGACGGCCTTGGATTCTACCTCGCTGAGGACTTTTCGGCCTTCGGCTAAGACGCTTTCGATAATCAGACGCGCTCCTTCCACATCTGGTACCTTGTCTAAGGACATCGGCTCCGGCGTTTCCATCAACAACTTTTGGTTACGACTGTAATTGACCAGATACGAGAAGGCATCAACCGCTGTCTCCGGGGTGTTAAAGGTGGGAATGTTGGCATCACGGAGAATACGGCGGCCTTCAGCAACTTGAATCTCGCCCATCCAGCAGGTCAGGAGCGGTTTACCTTTGGTTTTGCCGAGCGCAACCAGTGAGGCCGCGACCCCAGCCGGATCAGTCATGGCTTGAGGAGTCAGAATGACGAGCAGACCGTCCACGCCGGGGTCTTCCATGCAGATGGCCACGGCCTGGCTGTAGCGTTCCGGGGTGGCATCACCGATAATATCAACTGGATTGGCGTGCGACCAGGTCGCAGGCAGTACCTCGTTCAACCGCTTCAGTGTATCTTTGGCCAACTCGGCCAGGGGCAGGCCAAGATCAGCGGCTCGGTCAGTGGCCATCACGCCAGGCCCGCCGCCATTGGTAATAATTGCCAACCGCTCGCCACTGGCCTTGATCGGGAAGGTTAGAGTGGAGGCAGCAGAAAAGAGATTGGCGATGCGCAGGCCGCGCACTACGCCTGCTCGCCGTAAAGCACTTTCAAACACGTCATCAGCTCCGACCAAGGCCCCGGTATGCGACATGGCTGCTTTAGAACCGCTGGCGTGACGACCTACTTTCAGGGCAATAACTGGCTTAAAGCGGGCAGCAGCCCGTAAACCACTCATGAAGGAGAGTGCGTTGTGGATGCCTTCGATGTAGAGGAGGATGCTCTTGGTTTTTGGGTCATTGACGAGATAATCCAGTACGTCGCCAAAGTCGATATCTGCCGAAATACCGGTGGAAACCACGGCGGAAAAGCCGATTTTGTTGGCCGCAGCCCAGTCGAGGATGGCAGTACAGAGTGCGCCGGACTGCGAAACTAAGGCGATATTGCCCGGACTGGCATTGCCCTTGTTAAAAGTGCAGTTGAGGCCGGTGTCAGGCCGCATCAGACCAAGGCAGTTTGGCCCGACAAAGCGCAGCCCGTAGCGGCGGGCGTTTTCCAAAACTGCCTGCTCTAGTTTCATTCCCTGCGGGCCAACCTCACGGAAGCCTGCCGAGATGATCACTGCCGAGCGGATGCCGTGCTTTCCGCAGGCTTCTATAATGCTAGGTACGGTTGCCGCTGGGGTGGTGATCACAGCTAGATCGACTGGCTGGCCGATGCTTTTCAGATCGGGGTAGGCTTTGTGGCCCTGCACCTCTTCGTGCTTCGGGTTGATCGGAAAGACCTCACCCTTGAAGCCACCCTCGATCATGTTCCTGAAAACCAGATTGCCCACCGCCCCTTCGCGGTCGCTGGCACCAAACACTGCGACAGACTTCGGTTCAAACAGCTTGTTGAGATAGTGCTTGCCCATGAGAAGCTCCTTGTTCGAGAGGAGAGGTTGTGCGGGATTAAATATGCGGCAACGTGATTGAGTAACAGGAACAACAGCTATTCTTCCGTTGGTTCAAGGTCAATCCCCTCAAGATACTGAATAATATTCAGATCGTTTTCAGCGCATTTTACAGTCGCAACGTGTTTTTTCTCTATCTCCACGTTAACTCCTGCGCTCTCAGGATTCTCTTCTGTTCCAACCAGTCCTGTATCAAGATGCCAAAAGATGCTGTAGGTAGTATTGCCATTTGGTATCTCGACAGAATAACAATGAGTTCGGCCATACCCCTTCCATTGATATGTAGTTGCTTTATTCCTCGGCACACGAAGGGCTATTTCAGTTTTTTTGCCGGGGGTGCCAAAGGAATAGTCCATAGTGCGACCAGAATCGCACAATTCAATTGCTTT
The DNA here is from genome assembly GCF_048287395.1 of Candidatus Electronema sp. PJ. Lineage (NCBI taxonomy): Bacteria > Pseudomonadati > Thermodesulfobacteriota > Desulfobulbia > Desulfobulbales > Desulfobulbaceae > Candidatus Electronema > Candidatus Electronema sp. PJ. The sequence continues at coordinate 23,216 of NZ_JBLWEO010000005.1, forward strand.
TCCTTTATCAGTCAGGCAGTGAAATACTGTTTTGCTGCCTTTTCCACAGGCGGCATCTGCCCAGTAGGAGCAGCTTGCTCCAAAAAATACTGCAATAAAACAGATTGGTTTAATCATAACGTGCTCATAATCTGTTTGAAGCAGGTTGCCTGTAACAACCTGCGCATATCGTTCACTCTGCCAAGAACGAGCAGTAGTAATCCGTCACTGCCTTGACCTGCATCTTGAATTTTGACTTCGCAGGCACCTCGAACGCCTGGCCGCCTGTGACGGCCTGCCAGCTGGAGTTCTGCGGCAGCAGCACGTCCAGCTCGCCGGAGTGTATCTCCATTAGCTCCTTGGCATCAGTATTGAACTCGTATTCGCCGGGCAGCATAATGCCCAAGGTCTTTTTGGAGCCATCAGCAAAGATTATCGTGCGGCTGGTCACTTTGCCGTCAAAGTAGATGTTCGCCTTTTTCAAGACGGTCACGTTGTTGAACTCAGACATGAAAATTCCTCCAACTATAAGAACTGAATTGACAATTAAATGAAACTACGTCTTGCGAGACTCTACCCGCTTCGCTGCCCTGTCCTCCAAAAACTGGATGAGCAGAAAAATTCCCACCCCGACCGTGATGCCGGAATCTGCCACATTGAAGGCAGGCCAGTGGTAGCCGCTAATATGGAAATCGAGAAAATCAATCACCGAGCCTTGTTTCAGCCGGTCAATCACGTTGCCGACCGCGCCGCCGCTGATCAGGCCGAAGCTGACCGCGTAGAGCGGATGCTGGCGGCCCAGCTTGCACTGCATGAGCACCATTACGATCAGCGCGGTGCTGGCCACACCGACGAAAAAGACCTGCCGCCAGAGCAGCGGCATGTTGGAGAGCATCCCGAAGGCCGCGCCGGTGTTATGCACCAGCACGAGGTTGAAGAAGCCGGGGATGACCGGCAGCGAGTCGTGCAGGGCGAAGTTCTCGACAATCCAGAGCTTGGTCAGCTGGTCGCTGATCACGACCAGCAGCATGATGAGCAGAAACCGGATCATGATCAGCCTGCCACGTTGCGGACAACAGCGGCGCAGCGGCTGCACAGGGCAGGATGCTCGCTGTCTTGGCCGACGCTGGGGGAGATCATCCAGCAGCGCTCGCATTTGCCGCCCGGCGCGGGGCGCACCGCGATTTTCAGTCCGGTGATTTCCTCGGAAACGGTGAAGGTGGCTTCGTCTGGCCCGCTGGCGATTTTCAGGCTGGAGACGATGCATAGCTCGCGCAGCAGCTCCTCCTTGCCCTTGAGGAATGCGGCCTGCTCACCTTCAGCCAACAGCAGCACCTCCGCATCCAAAGACAGGCCGATCACCTTATCCCGACGCGCACCTTCCAGCACTTTGGTGATTTCGCCGCGCAGAGCCAGCAGACGGCTCCAGCGAGCATCTAAATCAGCATCAGCGGTGATGTCATCCACCTTGGGGAATGCAGCAAAGAAGACCGACTGCTCGATCGGTGCGTTCTCATCCAAGCCGTGCAGATGCTCCCACGCCTCGGCAGCGGTGACGCTGAGTATCGGGGCCATCAGGCGGAGCAGGCCGTCGAGAATGCGGTGCAGCACGGCCTGCGCGGCGCGGCGGCCCGGCGCATTGGTGCCGGAGCAGTAGAGCCGGTCTTTGAGGATGTCCGCGTAGAGACTGGAAATGGTGATGCCGCAGAAATTGATCAGGTTGTGGTAGATGGAGTGGAACTCGTAGCTTTCATACGCCTTTTCCGTCCGGCGCACCAGCTCGGCGTAGCGGGCCAAAGCCCAGCGGTCCAGCTCGCGCAGCTGCTCCGGCCCGACGCTGTCCTTGGCCGGGTCGAAATCGCTAAGGTTGGAGAGGAGGAAGCGGACGGTGTTGCGAATCTTCCGATAGGCATCAGCGACATGCCGCAGGATTTCCTCGGAAACCTTGACATCGTCGCGGTAATCCTCGCAGGCCACCCAGAGGCGGAGGATTTCCGCTCCGAATTTGTCGATCATCTCTTGCGGCAGAATGACATTGCCCAAGGATTTTGACATCTTCTTGCCCTTGCCGTCCACAACAAAGCCGTGCGTCAGCACACCCTTGAACGGCGCACGTTCACGGGTGCCGACCGAAGTCAGCAGCGAGGACTGGAACCAGCCGCGATGCTGGTCGCTGCCTTCAAGGTACAAATCCGCTGGCGAGCGCAGCTCTGGCCGCGCCTCCAAGACCGCCGCATGGCTCACGCCGGAATCGAACCAGACATCGAGGATGTCGTGCTCCTTCTCAAACTTGCTGCTGCCGCAGGCGCACTGTGTGTCTTCGGGGATGAAATCCGCCGCCTCATGCTGGAACCAAGCATCCGCGCCCTCTTGGGCAAACAGCTCCTCAATCTTGGCGCAGACTGCCGCATCTTTGAGAATTTCGCCGCAGCTGGCGCAGGTGAGCACGGTCAGCGGCACGCCCCACGAACGCTGGCGTGACAAGCACCAGTCAGGCCGCCCCTCCACCATGCCTTGAATGCGCTGCTCGCCCCAAGCCGGTGTCCATTGCACTGCTTTGATCGCTTGCAATGCCTTTTGGCGCAGCCCATTCTGCTCCATCGAAATGAACCACTGCTTGGTGGCTCGGTAGATGACCGGCTTTTTGCAACGCCAGCAGTGCGGGTAGGAGTGGTCGATCTCGCTCTCTTTCACCAAGACCCCGGCGGCGGCCATGTCGTCGTTGATCTCCCGGTTGACCATCGGGATGCGGCGGCCCGCGTATTTGCCTGCTTCGCCCGTGTACTGGCCTGTGTCGTCCAAAGGCGAGAGCACTTCCAAGCCGTAGCGCAGGCCGGTCAGGTAGTCGTCCGTGCCGTGGCCGGGCGCGGTATGCACGCAGCCGGTGCCGGAATCAGCGGTGACGTAATCCGCCAGCACGATCAGCGAGTCGCGCTCAAAGAAAGGATGGCGGCATTTCTTGCCCTCCAAGCCTTTGCCAGAGAAGGTGCAGAGGATGCTGTAGTCAGCAATGCCGAACTCAGTGAAACATTTCTCCACCAGCTCTTTGGCGAGGATCCATATTTCATCCCGCACCGCTACTGCTGCATAGACAAAATCCGGGTGAAAGGCTACAGCCATGTTAGCAGGCAGCGTCCACGGGGTGGTTGTCCAGATCAGGACAGATATCTTCCGCTCCTGCCCGGCCAGCTCAGGAACCACGCTGCTCAGGTCGTCGGCAAAGGGAAATTTGACGTAAATGGACGGCGAGCTGTGGTTGTAGTATTCCACCTCGGCCTCGGCTAAGGCGGTGCGGCAGCTTGAGCACCAATAGACGGGCTTCTTTGAACGCACCACCCCGCCGTTGAGCAAAAAGCGGTTGAACTCGCGGGCAATGGCAGCCTCATAGCCGTAGCTCATGGTCAGATAGGGATTGTCCCAGTCGCCCAGCACACCCAGCCGCCGAAACTGCGCCTTTTGAGCGGCAATCCACTGCTCGGCATAGCGACGGCAGGCACCGCGCTTCTCCAGAGTGGAGATCACCTCTTTGCGCTCGCCCAGCTCCTTATCCACATTATGCTCGATAGGCAGGCCGTGGCAGTCCCAGCCTGGCACGTAAGGCGCGTTAAACCCAGCCATGCGCCGCGATTTGAGGATGATGTCCTTGAGCACCTTGTTGAAGGCTGTGCCAAGATGGATGTTGCCGTTGGCATAAGGCGGGCCGTCATGAAGAATAAACAGGGGTCGGTCTGCCGCAGCCTGTTGGAGCTTCTCGTACAGCTTCTCCTTGTCCCAGCGTTCGAGATACTGGGGTTCCTTCTGGGTCAGGCTGGCCTTCATGTTGAACCCGGTCTTAGGCAGGTTCAGGGTGTCCCGGTAATCCATTCTTGTTCACGCGGATAGGAATATAGTATTGTTCGACTGTTCAGACCTGCTACCGTAACCTGCGGAACGCTGTCCAGGCAAGGCAGGTAGAGACGCAACTGAAAGAGTTTACCCGGAAAGGGGGAAGATGCAAGGGAAAACGGCCTGCGGAAGGGAGGGGATGGGAATTGAGATCGAAACCTACATAGCGCAGCATTGTAAAATAAACCTGTTTCTGTTGGGAGTTCGTCCAATCTAAAGGACTGAAACTGCACTTGCACATTGATGAGAAGTGCACTCGTAGATATCAGAGTTTTCTTCCGAGGAACCTCAGACGTTTCTTCCGAGGAACCTCGGACGTTTCTTCATAGGCTCCTCGGAAAGTTCTTCAGAGGAGCCTAGCAGACACGCTGCCTCAGAACAGGAGGTTAAAGAGCCAGCCAGTACAGAGTATCCCTGTTCCCACCACAGCGACAAAGATAGCAATCAGCTTGGGCTTGAGCACTTTGCGCAGGATCACCATCTCTGGCAGCGACAGGGCAATCACACTCATCATAAAGGCCAACACGGTGCCCAAGGCTGCGCCTTTGCCCAGCAGGGCCTCCATCACCGGGACAATGCCAGCCGCATTCGAGTACATGGGAATGCCGATCAGCACGGCCACTGGCACTGACCACCACTGGTCACGGCCCATAATGGAGGCCATGAACGCCTCGGGTACATAGCCATGAATGCCTGCGCCCACGGCAATACCGGCGATAACGTACAGCCAGACCTTGCCCACGATCTCACGGACAGCGGTTTTGCCCATGGTGATTCGGTCAGGCCAAGTGAGCTTGCGCTCAATGACCAGCTCGCGCACCGAGCGCATCTCCTGCACCCAGTCTTCAATCAGGTGCTCAAGGTGGAGGCGACCAATGATCCAGCCTGAGAGAATGGCGATCAGCAGGCCAGAGCCAAGATAGAGTGCAGCCGCCTTCCAGCCAACCAAGCCATACAAGAGCACTAGGGCCACCTCGTTGATCATGGGTGCAGATATAAGGAAGGAGAAGGTTACGCCAAGCGGTACACCGGCTTGGACAAAGCCAATGAAGAGCGGCACTGCCGAGCAGGAGCAGAAGGGCGTGACTATCCCCAGCAGGGCAGCCAGCACATTGCCGATGGTCTCGTTTCGACCAACCAGATACTTGCGGGTGCGCTCCTTGGTGAAGAAAGAGCGGATCATGCCGACGACAAAGACGATCAGCGTCAGCAGCAACATGACCTTGGGTGTGTCATAGACAAAGAACTGCACTGCCGCGCCCAGCTGACTCCCTTGCTGCAAGCGCAAGAGTGTGTAGGCAAAAAAATGCGAGAACGGCAGGAGCAGACTGTAGAGCAGATACCAGGCCGCCAGCCCAGCCAGGCCAAGCAGGAGCATCCGGCCTTTGCGCATTGCTGGGTTGTTTGTACCGCTGTCCTTATTCGGGCAGCCGCAGCCGCCAAGCTGAATGGGTTGCATCGTGTTCCTCGCTGATCAAGGGAAATAAGCCTAACGATACGTACACTGACCGGATAATGCAACTTCCTGCCCAACTATTTTTTTGTAATCAGGCTACGCGGCTGCTACAATGCCCGCATGATAACTCGAGAACAGGATGCGGCCTTCATGAGCAAGGCCTTAGCATATGCCGCCTATGCTGCGGCCTTGGACGAAGTGCCGGTGGGTGCGGTGCTGGTCAGCGCAGACGGCAGGCTGCTCGCTGGCGCAGGTAACAACTGCATTCAGGCAAACGACCCCACCGGTCATGCCGAGATGCGGGTACTGCGCACGGCAGCAGAGAAGGTCGGTAATTACCGACTGCCTGGCACTACGCTTTATGTGACCTTGGAGCCTTGCCCAATGTGTGCGACGGCCCTGCTCCTCGCGAGGGTGGAGCGGATTGTCTTCGGAGCGGCGGATCCCAAGGGCGGGGGTATTCAGTCAGTTTATCGCATCGGCAATGATGGTTGCCTGAACCATCGCTTCAGCATCACCAGCGGGGTGCGGGCTGAGGAATGCGGCAGTATCCTGCGAGCGTTCTTCCGGCAACGGAGAGGAAAAAACACTGCATCGCCACTTTTAGCTTGTCAAAAGACTGAACTCGGTTTAAATAGATGTGCAGCACCGCCGTGAAGTAACAAGGCGGCTGCGGAAGGTGAGAGCAGCTTAGTCCCGACTGTTGCTTTTCACAGCTCAGGAGAGGTGACCGAGTGGCTTAAGGTGCACGCCTGGAACGCGTGTGTACGCAAGTACCGTGAGTTCGAATCTCACCCTCTCCGCCAATTTGATAAGCGACCCCAAGTTTGACAGCCGGGTCCTGCACAATAAGAAATCGTGAACCCCGTCAGATCCGGAAGGAAGCAGCGGTAGCGACCCGTCTTATGTGTTGCAGGAGTGCCCGGCTGTCTTTTTTTATTTCTTTTTCAGCCCGCAATAAAGACTACCTCCTGTTATTCCAAGTCAAATATGCCTTACAGCGATTTTACCTTAAAGAAGATCAAAGAGCAGCTTGGCATCAACGTTGTGGAAGATCAGGACTTGTTTGCTTCCATCCCGGAGATCGCCATCAGCGAATATTTGTCGGCAACGCTGAAATACAATGTTCCTTTGGCCTTGGCAGTTGGCACAGAGAAGATTCGTTCCGAGCTGATTATTGCCAATATCCTCTTAGAAGTGCGGCGGATGTTGAAGGAGCAGATCAGCTTTTTTTCTGGGGTGAATCTGGATATCGACAAGCAGAAGGATCTGAATGGCTTTTGTGATTTCGTTATCAGTAAGTCGCCGGAGCAGTATTATTTGAATGCGCCGGTTATCGCGATTGTGGAGGCGAAAAATGAATGTATAGGCGGAGGATTGGGCCAGTGTATTGCCGAGATGTTTGCGGCGCATCTGTTCAATACGCAGGAGGGACGGCCTCTTCCAAAGATATACGGTGCGGTGACGACGGGCAATACATGGAAATTTTTGAAATATGAAAATGGGGTGGCGTATATTGATATGCCTGAATATCATATAGTCAATCCGGGCAAGATTGTCGGTATTTTGGTGGCGATGGTCAGGCTGGAGGCGTGAAAGGTGATCTATTAAAATCTGCAATTCGCTGTCAAGATGAAAAGAATGAGGGGAATTTATGAACGCAGTTTCATATAGCAAGCTCCGCAGCAATCTGAAAGGCGTGATGGACATGGTTTGCGACACCCATGAGCCGGTCATTGTTGTGCGGCGCGACGGAGAAAAAACAGTCATTCTCTCCTATGACGATTATTCAGCACTTCAGGAGACGCTGTATTTGTTAAGCAGCTCGAAGATGGCGCAGCGTCTGCGGGAAAGTCTTGACAGCTTCCGTAGAGGCGGAGGAACAGAACGCCAGCTGGTCGAGGAAGAATGAAGATCATTTTTCATCCGCAGGCGTGGGAAGACTACTGCTGGTGGCAGCAGAACGACCGCAGGCAGCTCAAGCGGATCAACGAGCTGATCCGCGACATTCAGCGTTCACCCTGCGAAGGCGTAGGCAAGCCTGAACCGCTGCGCTTCGAGCTGTCAGGATGCTGGAGCCGCCGCATCGACCACGAACACCGTATGGTTTACAGAGCGGAAGGTGACGAGCTGCATCTGCTGTCCTGCCGTTTTCATTACTAATGCAGATTCAGCGCGAGCATGTTTCTTTATCTCTCGTTCTTGCAGGAAGAAATCGCGAGGCTGATGTTTTATCGCAGAGGCTTGCGTTAGAGTTGCAGGCTGTTGATTTTTAATCGCAGGTGCTGGAAGAAAGGAATCGTGGTCTTGCAGGGGAAAATCGTAGGCCCGCAGGAAAGAATCCAGAGGGCGCAGGAAAACTTACGCCTGCTGATTTTTAGTATCGGGCTGAGGATAGAGGAAATCAGGAGGATGTGATCATGCTGACGAACAGCGTTTTCAAGCTGCTTCAGGAGGCGGGAGATGTATGGCAGCAGGCTTTGAAAAAACAGCATGAAGAGTAATCAAGCATGAGCACCGTCAAGCAAAATTTGTGCGGCGATGGCAACACCTTCTCCGGCAGCGGGGATGTACAGAACAACAGCTTTGCCAGCAAGGGCGGGCCGCAGAATATCGGGCAGGGCACGAACTCTATTGGCCAGCAGAATAACACTTACTCCCTTAGCCTCAGCTTGCCGTCATCCGGTGAGCAAGGACAGCAAGCTCCTGTTCCCCGACAGCTTCCTGCCCTCGACGCTCACTTCTTCGGTCGCGATCAGGAGCTTGCTGAGTTGCTTGACAGACTGCATCCCGGCAAAGTCGTAGCCATCTGCGGGCCGGGTGGCATGGGCAAGAGCGCGCTGGCTGCACAGGCAGTGCATCGGCTGGAATCAGCCCGCTTCCCAGACGGCATCATCTTCCACAGCTTCTATCATCAGCCGAAGGTAGAGACCGCTCTGCAAGCTATATGTGCTGCCTTTCAGATCGAGGCGAAGGTAGACCTTCCGACTACGGTACAACAAGCACTTTCAGACAAGACGGCATTGCTCATATTGGATGGCACAGAGAATGCCGATGACCTGCCAGCCATTCTTAAACTGCGCGGCACCTGCGGAGTATTGATCACCAGCAGGAAACAGAGCGATGCACTGACTCCTCCACTGATTTTAAGGCCGTTGGGATATTCAGCATCTGAAGAGATGTTTCGGGCTGATAGCGGGATTATTGGTGATGAGGAAAGTGTGCGCCGCATCTGTGCGATACTGGATGGCTGGCCGGTGGCCCTGCGGATAGCTGGTCGTTATCTAAGAATGACTGGTGAGAAGGCGGCAGATTACTTGCGCTGGCTGGAGAAGGAGCCTTTCAAAGAACTGGGCATCGGTATGCATCAAGAGGAAAATGCGGCTTTACAGCTACGACGCAGCGTGGCTCAGTTGAGCGATGATGCCCGCCTTGCTTTGGGCATGGCAGGCACATTGGCCTTTGCGCCATTTTCTCGTGAACCGGTGGCCGCTATTCTCGATGGCTATGAAGGGCGATGCCGCACAAGTTTGAATGAGCTGCTCAATTATGGTTTGCTGGAAAGGCAAGATGAACGTTGGCAAGTCAGCCACGCTCTGATTCATACCTACGCTCGCACAGAGTTGCCTCTGAGTAAAGAAAGCATAATGCGGCTTGCTGCCTATTATATAAACTTTTGTCGGACACAGAGCGAGGCGGGCGTGAAGGGCTACGCTATCCTTGATACAGAGCGGGCACATTGTCTGCGGCTGCTGGAGAGTTGTTTAGAGAGAAAGCTGTTGAAAGAGGTGAAAGCCTTAGTCGAGACACTCTATATCTACTTAGACAGGCGTGGCTATTGGGAAGATAAACTGGTTGCTGTAAACATGAGATTAACTGCTGCCCGGCAGACAGACGACCGCAAAGATGAAAGCTGGTGCCTGAATAGTTTAGGAGATATCTACTATCAGATAGGGATGTATCAGAAGGCATTAGCCTGCTACGAACAGAGTTTGGCAATACGGCGGGAACTTGGTGACAGAGAGGGAGAAGGTGCAACCCTGAATAACATTGGTTCAGTTTACTGGGCACAAGGAAAGTTTGAACAGCAGGCACTGCAATATTACCAGCAGAGCCTGATAATACAGCGAGAAATTGGCGACCGAGACGGAGAAGGTGCCACATTAAATAATATTGGTCTGCTTTATATGAACCAAGGCGACTATGCGACAGCTTTGCAGCACTATGAACAATGCTTGCCTATCAGACGAGCGGTTGGCGATAGGATCGGGGAGAGCGCAACACTGAATAACATCGCCGCCATATACCGTATCCAGAATGATGCGGCTAAAGCATTGGGATATTATGAGCAAGCCTTGGAGATAGCACGAGAGCTTGGTGACAAAGCAAGAGAAATGGAAACTATCTGGAATCTCGGAGTTAGTTCAGCAGACCAAGGCAACCTTGCCAAGTCGGAAGAATATATTACCTATGCCGTTCGACTTGCGGAGAACATCGGCCATCCTGATTTGGAGAAGTACCGCGATGGATTGAAACAGGTGCGGGCAGCACGGCGGGGGTAATAACACAGCGGCAAAAGTCATCAAGAATAAAAAATCACGAGGAGACAAACATGAACTGGCAGGAAGTCTGCGCTGATCCGCGCTTGCATGATTTGCCGTATAAAATTGAACTTAACGAACGAGGGCAAATCCTAATGAGTCCAGTCCGTTTGTATCATTCCGCCTTTCAGGGAAAAATCATCAAGCTGCTGACTCAGCTCTTGGAATCAGGAGAAGCCTTTCCTGAATTCGCCATCGCCACAGAAAAAGGCACCAAAGTTGCTGATGTAGTCTGGTGCTCTGATGCGCTGTGGCGACAGATCAAACATCAGGCAGAAAGCTCCGTTGCCCCAGAAATCTGCGTGGAAGTGCTGTCAGCAGCAAACACGGCGGAAGAAATGCTGGAAAAGAGACGACTGTATTTCATGCACGGCGCAGAAGAGGTCTGGATGTGTGATCAAACTGGCACGATGCAGTTCTTTGCTGCCGCAGGAGAAATCATGCATTCCAATAGCGTTCCAGCTTTTCCCAAGCATATTGAATTGTAATTCTTCTGAACTATTTTGTCCTACCTCGTCCTTGCCCGCAAATCCCGGCCTCAGAATTTCGCCCAGGTTGTCGGCCAGCAGCACATTGTCCGCACCCTCCAGAACGCTCTGCTGCGCAACCGGGTGCCGCACGCCCTGATTTTCAGCGGCGTGCGCGGCACGGGCAAGACCACCTTGGCCCGCATCATGGCCAAGGCTCTCAACTGCGAAAGCGGCCAGCCGCCAGAACCGTGCTGCGCCTGCCGCTCCTGCAAGGAGATCGCCGCTGGCAGCTCGGTTGACCTGCATGAGATTGACGGCGCATCCAACCGGGGCATTCAGGAAATTCGCGAACTGAAAGAGAATATTCGCTTCATGCCGGTCATGTCGCGCTTCAAGATCATCATCATTGACGAAGTGCACATGCTGACCACCGAGGCCTTCAACGCTCTGCTGAAGACCTTGGAGGAGCCGCCAGCGCACGTGTATTTCATGTTCGCCACGACTGAGCTGCACAAGGTGCCGGTGACGATTCTCTCCCGTTGTCAGCGGTATGAGCTGAAAAGGGTGGCGAGCAAGGAGCTGGCCGCGCATTTCGCCCGCTTGGCGGAAAGCGAGGGCATCACGATGGAGCCAGCCGCCCTGAACATGGTGGTGCGGGCCGCTGGCGGCTCGGTGCGCGATGGCCTCAGCCTGCTTGACCAGCTCTTTTCGTATTGCGGTGAGCAGGTCACGGCTGCTGATGCCGCTGAAGTGCTGGGCATGGTCGGCGGCGAGGTCATCGCCGGAACAGCAAAAGCACTGCTTACCCACGATCTCGCCGCCGCTTTGGAGCGGCTGGAGACCGTGACCCGCTCCGGCATGGATCTCAAGCGTTTCATCAACGAGCTGCTGGCGTGGTTCCGCAGTCTCGTGGTCTGCGCGGTGAGCAAAGACCCGGCCCAGCTCCTTGATCTGCCTGCGGATGAGCTGGCTACGCTGCAAGAGACCGCCGCCAGCCATTCGGCTCAAACGCTTTTCCTGCTCTTCAACCTGCTGATGGACAGCTTGGAGAAGGCGGCGTGGTCGTCGCGGCCCCGCTTTGCCGTGGAGATGGCCTTCATCCGCGCGGTGCAGGCGGAAGATGTCGTGCCAGTGACCGAGCTGCTGGGCCGCTTGGATGACGTACTAGCTGGCGTTGCTCTGCCCCAGACAGCGGAGCCGTTGCCTGACTGGAAAAAAAAAACTGTAGCGGTAACCCCTGTTCCTGAGAGCAGTATAGCCAAAGCACCGGAGCCGCCACCTGCGCCAATGCCAGGGGAGGATATTCCGCATCCAGCAGAACAGCCGCCCTGCCCTGCCCCGACTTCCCAAAAGGTTGTAGCGGGTGAGCGCGACATTCGTAAGGACTGGCCAGACTTTGTTGAGGCGGTTAGGAAACGCCATCAGTGGATGGCCGCGCCGTTGGAACGGGTAGCTGCGGCCAAACTGGAAGGCGACACGTTGATTCTCAGCTATCACGACTCAGCGGATTGCAGCATTCTGAAAATCAAGGAAAAGCTGGCTGAGTTGACTGCTCTGGCTACTGATTTTTTCCAAGAAAGCCTGCGCATTGTTTTCGATGAACCAAAAGCCTGCGGCCTGTCAGCGGCATCCGGCGGTGCAGAGGCAATGCGCAAGGAGGAACAAGCATTAGCCAATGATCCTTTGGTGCTTATGGCCGCAGAGATATTTCACGGACTGGTCTGTAAACCCCGAGTTGGGCCACAATATAAGCAAGCACTGGCAGAGGTAGAGCGATCTACCGAAGACAGCGAAGAAGCATAATCTCCACAAGAGGAATGAGATGATGAACATTGCTGAGATGATGAAGCAGGCCAAAGAATTACAGGAAAAGATGGGAACTGTGCAGGCAGATTTAGCCAGCAAAACAGTCGTTGGCTCGGCTGGGGCTGGGATGGTCTCTGCCCAAATGAACGGCAAAGGCGAGCTGCTCGACGTGACAATTGACAAGACTATCGTCAAGCCTGAGGAGGTGGAGATGCTGCAAGATTTGATTGTCGCCGCAGTTCGTGACGCGGCGCGCAAGGCTGGGGAACTGGGGAGAAGCGAAATGACCAAGCTAACTGGCGGCCTTAAGGTTCCCGGCTTATTCTAAAACACGGGCCTCCAACTTGCGCACCTCCTGAATGAACGCCAGGAGACGCTGATGATCCTTACGGCCAGGGGAAATCTCGACCCCGGAATTCACATCCAGGCCGTAAGGATGTACCTGTTCGATGGCTGCTCGGACATTAGAGATGTCTAGGCCGCCCGCAAGCATAAACTCCCGTTGCAGCCGCAAGAGCGGAATCAAAGACCAGTCAAAACAGGTGCCCGTGCCGCCTTCCTGGCCCTTCTGATAGGTGTCGAGGAGAAAGCCCCGCACGTGGGCGTGGTAAGGGGCCACGTTTTCTGCCAGAAGCTGCTTACTGACTCGCAGAGCTTTGATGATCTGACACGGCGCAGCTGCCAGGCGCAGCTGTTCGCAGTACTCAGGTGATTCCCTGCCATGCAGTTGGGCATAATTTAAGCCGCAGAAACGGACGATCTCCTGCACGTCCGCCAACTCACGGTCAACAAAGACCCCCACAGTATCCACAAAAGGCGGCAGTTGCTCAATGATCAGTCGCGCACTTTCTGGCTGAACATAACGCGGGCTTTTTGGGTGAAAGATAAAGCCCAGTGCATCCACGCCCGCTTCGACAGCAACCAGCGCATCATCGAGCTGCGTGACCCCGCACATCTTGATCCGAATCCGACATTTGTTCATCTGCTCTGCAAACTGAAGTAGGATACAAGGATTTTGGAGATAGGCTACCAAACATAGCTCTATTGGGAATATTCAAACATGTAAATGCTCCATTCACACGTCTGCAAGCAGCTTAGCAACGAGCAAAAGCTCCTGACGGATGTTCGCTAGGAGTATTTAGACGTGTGAATGCTATATCGAGACATGTAAATGCTCCGTTCACACGTCTGCAAGCAGCTTGGCAACGAGAAAAAGCTCCTGACGGATGTTCGCTAGGAGTATTTACACGTATGAATGCTGTATTCAGACATGCAAATGCTCCGTTCACACGTCTACAAGCAGCTTAGCAACGAGCAAAAGCTCCTGGCGGATGTTCGCTAGGAGCTTTCACACGTATGAATGCTGCATTCAGACATGCAAATGCTCCTTTGCAACGTCCAAAAGCTGCTTGCAATTCTTTGTTGCTTGACCAAACTCCTCTCCAAGTCGGCAGAACTCCTTTGTGGCCAAGCCGAACTGCTTGCCTACCGAGTAGAATTTGAGCTGGGTTTCGGCGGCGGCTTCGCAAAAGGCCGCATGAACCGCTGTCTGGCTCCGCTTGCCGAGTACCATCGACAGATACCTAATCCGATCCGCACGCAGGTAAGGCAAAGCCAATGCGCCTTCTTGCTCTATGATGGACGACAGAGAAGCCGGACAGTTTGACTGTTCCTAACTACCTCGCCTCTGTCCTCGCACCGTAACCGGCAGGTTTTGACTTAAAAGCACCTTCAAATAAAGAGTTGCAAACTATCTCATTGCCGAGAGGCGTGTGGTGGCCGCCACGGAAGAACCATATTTTTTTTGGGCTGTATCCTCTGAAGTAATTGAAAGTGTCAATAACTTTAATCGGTAATCGCTGTGCAATCTTCAGAATCAGTTTTCTCTCTGCCAGCATATTTGAGTCGTTAAGTTTCGCATAATATTGAAGAAGTAGTATTTTTACCGGAATGTTAATTTCGGAAAATTTCCTTAATGTCCATTCAATGATTTCTTTTTCTTCAGCAGCTTTCGGATGCACTTCTATCAAACCTTGGAGAAAAGATCGAAAGCTTGGAAAGCTATTGCTGATATAACAGAACATCAAGGATCTTTTGTAGAGAAAGAAAAAAGACTGAAAGAATCTTGATGCATTAAATACAGATCCAGGCTTGTTTGGATCCGAAACAGATGACCATTTAATCTCATTATTCTCTTTTATTAAAGATGGCTTTGGGAATCCATAGCGGTAACTGAGCCGATCTCTACTGAAATCATCTCCTACTAATATCGAGAAGATAATAGCTGAGTAATTTTTCTGTTTTATTTTTAATGAAGCCCGTTTAAGAGACTGTGCGGCTCCGTAGCCTGAAATACCATAGTTATCAACACCACGTTGCAACATTCTCTCAAGACATGCCGGCCATGTCTGATGATTTGATACTTGCGCGCCAAATGTGAATGAATCTCCAACAGCAAGTATATCTGCGATAGGAAATGACATGTCAACATTATTCAACCGATATCCATCGTCAGCGATAGTCACTCGTGCGTTGCGGCACCAGTCGTGATCATTAATGATATAATCGGATCCTTCTCTTGGAACAAATCCTAACTGGTCATCAAATCTGAATAGGAGACGAGAATGTCCAATGTTATCATCATGAATTTTTATTCTGGTCAGATAATATGAATTGCATTTTGATTCCAGGCATGATTCCGCAGTCCATACAATACGCCACATCACTTCTATAGCAGCAATTAAAACAAGCAATACAACAAAGTTGACAAATCCGATCTTTATCCAATGCATATTAATTGCGAAGCTGCTAGGTATTTTTTTCTTAGTCAGTTATTGTGATAACGAGCGGATATCCTCAGCCGCAGCGCATTCAGCTTGTGCAGCAGTAGGCCGATGCGGGGCGAGAAAAGCAACCAGAGCAGGATAGAGCGGCTTTTGCGGTCGCGAAAAAAATTGATCAGGAGATAGGTGAGGTTCTTTTTCCAATCTGCCTGCGTTGGCTCCGGGATGGTGATGTGGTAATCCGGCAGAGGTAGGCCCTTTTTGCGCCGCAGGGCCACATGAACCGCTGTCCGGCTCCGCTTGCCGCGTACCATCGACATGCCTCGTTTTGAAACTCGATCCGCAGGCAGGTGATGCAAAGCCAGTACGCCTTCTTGCTCCGCTTCCTGCAATAGCCGCAGTCCCTTGGCCGTGCGCTGCGAGACCAGAGTGCAGCGCTCCAGCTCCTTGAACTCGTCAGTATAGTCGCAGGCCCAGAAATCACCAAAGCTGAGGTCAGCCAATTCGGCCTGGCCGTCCACGCAGAGGAAGCAACGTTTGGCTCCAAAGAGCCGAAACATGGTGTTGATCGTGGTGCGAAAGGCTTCGCCTGCGTGCAGGAGCACAAGGCTGCCGTCTTTCTTTTCCGCCGACATGCCACCTGGCCAGCCAGGGCCTCGGAAATGAAAACGGGCAACCTCCTCCCTGCGGATACCTGCGGCCTGTAGTGCCTCTAAATGGCCTTCGGGATTCATGGTGCAGGTGCAGTATAAACCCAAGATCAGCTCGATTTTGCTGAACAGGGCTGGATCAGCCTTGGCCAGCTTGCGCAGGCCGTGAATCTGGCAGGGTAAGGCAACCACGGCGAATTTTCCCTGCCGCGCCCGCACCTCACGCAGCATCTCCATGGACGGCGTGACGCAGTATTTAGATTGGGCGGCATTGCGGATTTCCTCCGGCGTAGTTGCCAGAATGCCCCTGGTGAGACAGGGATCGCCTGGCTCAGGTGCCACGATCACCGCCCCGTCAATCTGTCCTTTCTTCAGCAGGTAAAGGAGCAGGGCTGTGACCACGCCGCCGCTCGCGCCTGCTGCCCTGGTCTTTTCGTCGAGCGCATGGGCGACATAGGTGTTTTCGACATAGCCGGTCAGATTGCGCCAGTCATAGACTTGGCCCGACAAATCCAAGGCCAGGGCAGGCAGATCAACGTCTGCGCCAGGGCAGCATTCGGCGCAGAGGCCGCAGGCTGCGCAGCGACCGCTCAACTGTGGAAAGCACTGCTCATCTAAGCTGAGTGCGCCTACAGGACAAACACCAACGCAGATGCCGCAGCGCGTGCAAAGTTCCTGCTTAATGACCGCTTCCCTGAGTTGGGCAAAACTTTTCTTCATCTGTCAGCCTCGTGTACCGATAATTTTGGCTGGAACCCCGGCGGCAATCGCCAGAGGCGGGACATCCTTGGTGACTACCGCGTTGGAGCCGATCACCGCCCCGTCACCAATCTGCACACCATCATGGACAATGGCATGGGCACCGATCCAGACATCGCGGCCAATCACCACCCCGCCACGCCTGGAAAGTCCCTGCTCGGCAATCGGCAGATTGCTGTCCTTGAAGCTGTGCTGATTGGCACCGATGAAGCAGTTGCCGCCGAACATGGCATATTCGCCCACACTTAGGTGGGAGGCAGTGCCGAAATGACAGAACGGGCCGCTGCTGATGTTATCCGCCAGCTCCATCTCACCGCCGCGCACCTTGAGTTGGCTGAAACGACCAATCAAGACTTTATTGCCAATGCGGAGGCTCTGGTTCTCATCGCCCCGGAAGCTCAGAAAAACATGGTCGTCAAGCACAACCTGATCGCCAATGAAGATCCGATGCCCGCCGCGCAAGGTGAGATGATGGCCAAAGACCGGCTTTTTTCCGACCTGGCCAAACAAGGCGGGATAGAACAACCGCCGCAGGCCGTAACCGAGTAGGCCTGGCAACGGGCCGAACAGCAAGGTGAACAGCTCATAACGAAGCAGGGCGGCCAGGTTGCGCTGGCCGATAACGGTGTCCTGATATTTCTCCAGAGCAGACCGCCCCTGGTCGTCAATAACCGCATGAAAGCGGTACTGGCTGGGCTGATCGCTCATGAGGCTGCGCCGCCGTTTTTAATCGGTTCTGCCCTCAGGCGGGTGAGATGAAGGAAACCGCCTGCAATCCCGTAGAGAATGTTCTTGAAGCGCATCAGTAGGGCGACTGACACGGCCAGGGCGGTTGTATAGCCAAACAGAGGGAAGAAGAAAGCAAAGGCAGCTTCCATTAAGCCAATCCCCCCGATGGAGACCGGCAGGTTCATGACAAGCATAATCGCAGGCACGGCAATCAACATGGAGGCAAAGCTCACATCCGGGAAAAAGGCTAAGGCTGTACCCCAGACATTGACTACCGCCAAGAAATAGAACAGGCAGGAGAGAGCAAAGACCTGCACGAGAACGATCCGGTTGTCTTTGTATTCCCGCACCGCATCCTGGATCCGAGTCAGTTTTGCTAACAGAATAGCCAGGGGACGAAAGCGGCTGCCAACCAGGTGGTTGAACAGGGGTAAAAGACGTTGGTCAAGGATCAGCCAAAAAATGACCACATTCATCACCGCCAGGAAGAGAACACCTGCTGTGAGGAAAGGCAGGTTGTAGCGATGCAGCTCTATCAGGACAGCCGCAGCAGAAACAAAGACCAAGGTCGCCATACCAGAGAGTCGTTCCACCAGCACCGAGGCAATGGCTTCGTATTTTTCGCCAGAATGACGACTCAACTCCCAGACCCGCACCACGTCACCGCCCATTGAGCTGGGCAGGAACATGTTGAAGAAGCGACCGATAAAGTAGAACAGCACCAACCGACCCAGGCTCACCTCTATCCCCTTGCTGCGCAGTAACACCTGCCATTTCCACGAGCTGATCACGGTTAGCACCACCCCCATAAACACGGAAAAGGTGAACCAGAACAGATCAACATGGCGCAGGGTGTTCAGCAGTTCTTCGCGCCCTTCTGCGCTGTCCAGCCCACTTGTCCAGATGACGTACACAAGCAACAGGACGCTGGCAGCGATCTTGAAGATGAAGAACAGACGCGACTTATTCCCTGCTTGCGGTGCTGGTGTTGGCATTTGCGTAACGGATTCGCTCATAAGTAGAAATCGTTACAGCGGGCGATTTCCGCCTCCTGCTGCTCTGTGCTCCAACCGAGCATCTTCCCCATCAGGGCAGCGCAAGAGGCAAGGGTCTCTGGCTGCGGTTTTTCCCCGGAGCCGAGATCAGTGCGCCGTCGCACTACATCGTCGAGCCGGATAGCCATCTCCTCTTCAACCGCATAGGCGATCTCCGCCACCAGCACTTCCTCCGAACCTGGGACTAAGCGCAGCAGCTCAGGATAATGCAGCACCTTCTGATATGAGGAACCGTAATTTATGAACAGGTGCTGCGCTACTTGTTGGCTGAGGCCAGCACCTGAGATGATCTCCTGCATATTCTGCTTACAGAATACAGCAAAGCTCTCCAGCTCCCCGCCTTCAAGCGGCATCTCTGCTGTTCTCGACGGCTGGAATGGCTTGCCAGTCTTTCTTAGGACGAAATCAACTGTCTTCTGGCCGATGTCTCTGGCCGTAGTATACTTGACAGGCTGCAAGGAGATGAAGTTGTCAATGCCGTCCTTCTGGTGATCAAGTAGCTTGAAGTCGCCGTCTGGCTTGAAGCGGCCAGGCACAAAGCCCTTGTGCAGATGACAGATGTCCTCCCGGCGCAACGGCTGGCCCGGATAGACCTTATTGATCCGCACAAGAAACCGCTCAATATCCTCCTCGCTGATCCGTAACTGCCCAGGCTCGTCCTGCCATGCCGCCTCATCTGTACCGATCATCCAATACCCGCGCCACGGCACAAAGAAGAAGGCCCGATCATGATCAAACAGACCAACCGCCTGTTTGCCAGGGAAAAGGGTTCTTTTCGTGACAAGATTCATCACCCGGCACTGTGGGAAGTCCCGCTTGGGCAGGGTTGGCAGCAGGTTCAGCAGGCCGCCCATCCATGCTCCGGCAGCATTGACGACAAAATCCGCCGAGATGGTAAAGCTGCTGCCAGACACTGCGTCGCGCACTTGAACACCGCTGATTTGGCCATTTTTTTGCTGAAAGCCAGTGACTGGGCAGTAGTTGAGTGCGTCTAGCCCGTATCGTGTTCCTGCATGAAGGAAGGCAAGGCCAAGCCGTTCGGAGTTGATTGCCATGCCGTCATGCCAGATGGCTGCGCCGGTAACAGAAGGCTGGTCAAACTCCTTGCCCAACAGCTCGATTAGCTTTTTTTTGGACATGATGCCGCCGAGCTGAATCCGTTTATCTGGCGGCAGCCCTTTGCTGCGATCAAAGGAAATCAACCCATTAATCAGACTAGCAGCAAACAGCCCAGGCAGGCTGCGCAGATTCCAGATGGATTCGGTAGGCAGGACACATTGCAGCGGATGCACCAAATGGGGCGCGATCTTGAGCAAGGTGCGTCGTTCCCGATTCGATTCACGGATCCTTTTCAGATTTGCCTGCTGGAGATAACGAAAGCCGCCGTGAATGATTTTCAGGGAGTTGGATGAAGTCTGGCTCATGAAGTCAGAGGCTTCCAGCAGACAAGTCTTCAGGCCGCGTGTAGCTGCCTCATAGGCTGTGGCAATGCCGTTAATGCCACCACCGATGACGATAAGATCGTAATGGGTAGCGGTTACCTGCTCTGGATTTCTCTTCATGCTGATATCGCCTGCTGCATCAATTGATAGAACTTCATGATCTTTCTTTCATAGGCTGGACGACTGTATTCCGTAGCCTTCTCTTTGGCCTGTTTTGCCCTCCGATCAGCTTCGTTGCTATCAGAAAAGATGCGCTGTAACTCCGCTGCCAGGGCTGAAGGTTCTGGCGCGGCGAGAAAGGCGCAATCTTCATCCAGTACCTGGGTGTGGCTGACAATCTTGGTGGCCAGAATTGGTTTACCGGAATCCATATAGGAATAAATCTTCATCGGCGTGTTTTCCCCTTCCGTGCGTGGAGAAACAAGCACATCTGCCTGCTTCAAGTACATACCAAGATCAGTAGCCGGACGAGGGCCGATAAAGAAAACTCGTCTGGCTAGGTTGAGCTGTCGCGCCATATCGGTGTAATAGTCGATGTCTTTTTCGGTCCCACCAATGACGATCAGGCTGCAATTCAAGGCCGCAGGATCAGCTAAAGCAAAGGCTTCGAGCAGCAGAGCCATACCCTGATACCGCTCCAGATTACCGACATACATGACGATTTGCCCCTGACAACCAAATTTTTCCCGCAGCGGTTCCTGTAGCCTACCGTTGTCTTCCTCTAATAGGCTGATGTCCTCTAGCCGTAGCAGGGGCTTTTCGCGGTTAAAACTTCTGATGTTGTCTTCAATCGCCCGACAGACCGGCACCACGCCGATGCTGGCTTGCACCGCCGCTTTTTCAAAGGATTCCAAAATGCCTCGGAACGGACGGAGAAAGGTAAACTTGGCCAGGAGCTGATCGCTCATCCATGAATCCAAGTCATAAATATACGGTACCTTGAAAAGCAGCCGCAGGAGCATGGCGATAAAGACCGATTCTTCCACCGCATGAACCAGATCAAAGCCTACCTGTCGGTGAAGTTGAATTGCTTTTACCGTCATCAGAAGGTCGCAGCAGATTTTCTGCCAGGAAAATCCCGGCGGAATAGCACGGAGAAAGGGCAGAGCAGCTGTTCGGTGTACGGTTACATTGCCCATGCAGAGGTCTTCGCCCTCATGAAAGACCAGCAGATGCACTTCGTGGTCCATTTTGCCCAAAGTCTCTGCCAATAGACGGACAGCGATAGGCGTACCCCGATTCTGAAAGAAGGGTTGTGGCGCAAGGAGGAGCAGTTTCATCGCTGCTCCACTTTATCCACCCGGAGAATGATCGGCGAGCCGAAAAGCCAGGTCAGGCCGCAGGCGCGGCAGCAGCTTTCCAACCAGCGGGATAAGGCCGCAGAGCCAAGCTTTCGATGCAGTACCATCGGCAGAAAAAATTCCGGTCGGAACTGCGGCTTGCCCATGCCGCTTTGCGCAAATTCGCCAACAATCTGCGCCCGGCTGAACAGGCCGAAAGTTCTCGTGTTGCCCTCTAGTTTTTTCTTCAGGTGAAAGAAAAAAAAATTGAGGATATTGACGCTGCGGAGATCAGGGTAATCAATAATCACCGCCTTAGCCGAGACGCGTGCTAGTTCTGCCAGCAATTGTGGCCATCGCTCCACATGTGGCACTAACCGGAAGGCAATAACGAAGTCAAAGGCACAATCAGGAAAGGGCAGATGCAGCATGTCACAGGTCTGGTAGGAATACATCTCGTCTGGCAGTTGCTGGGCCAGACGGCGGCGACAACTCGCATCGCTGCCTGTAACTGTGACCTTGCAGCCTCTTTCCGCTAGTGGCACGGCAAGCTGGGCATGACCGCCACCTACATCCAGCACTGCTGCACCTGGTTGAAGCTCAGGCAGCAGGTCCAGGAGGAGATCAAGCTGGGTTTGAAGGAAATACGCACCAACTGGCCCGGCAAAACGACTGGCGTAATCCTCCGAAGCCGTTTCGATGTCGGCGGTTTCAAGAAAGGCGGTTGACATATAGGGTTAGAAATACCGCTTCAGGAAAGAGGCGGTCAAACGGGCTTTTTCCTTTTCCGCAAGCACAAATCGCTCCAGCTGCTTTTTGGTTTCGGCCCGCGCATCCCAAGCTTTGCGGATCATCGTGGCCAAACTGTCGGCAGTAAGCTCGGTAAAGGGGAGCAGCCAGTCGCCCTGGCCCACGGTACGGAGAAAACCTGCACTTTTCGGGTAAGAAATAATCCCGATCATCGGTGTGTGCATGGCCGCGCAGAAGATCAGGCTGTGGGTACGCAGGCCAGAATGCACCTCTACCCTGCCGAGCAGAGCCGCAATCTCCTCATAGGTGTAATCGGCGTTGGAGATGATTTTCACCCGCTCTTTTTGGGCAATTCTAGCAACGCAGTCTTTGGTAATCTTCGTGTCCATCACCTGCGTGATAAAAAAGATCAGATCCACACCCAACTCGGCCATCACTTGATCAGCTGCCCCGGCAATGGCAGCGCAGAAATCTTCTCTGGTAAAAGAACCGCCCTTACTCCAATTATCAATGTACGAATTGACATTAAAGCCGATGGTGCCTTTTGGATTAACAAACAACCGCTCCTGCTTGATGATTTTCTCCATCCGTTCCAGCGGCGGGGCAGTGGTGTTCAGGGCGCAGTCAGCATGAACGTGCAGCTCCCGGCAACTCAGACCCAGCCTCTCAAACAACTCCTGGGTGTTCTGGTCACGAATGACAGCCAAGTCAGTGGCATCCAGAACCTTGGCCAGAGCCTTTTTGCCGACAGGCGTGTCAACCGGCCCTACTGAGGCATTGTATAGGACAAGGGGAATGCCGCGTTTTTTGCAGAGCGGCGCGAAGAGAGAGATGGAAAAAAGGTAATTGAACAGCGGGTTGTAGAATTTTCGGTCAAAGAGGATGTTGTCACAGATCAGCACCACGTCGGTATCGGTCATGGCCTTGTATAAAGGCCAGCCGAGATTCTTGACGCAGCCGTTCCACGGCATCATACCTGTCGGCCTAACGTTGAATTGGCCGAAATGATCCTGGATGAATCGCGTATTGGTAGTCGGGATAATGAATTCAGCCTCTGGCAGCTCGGCGGAAATGTCACGCAACAGGTTACCGAGAATGGCGTTGTCTCCGGCATTGCGGCCTGAGTTGTTGCCCAGTACGGTTATTCTTTTCATTCGACCTCTTGCCTACGTCAACAAATCAATAAGAAGGGCTAAATTCCATGTTGCCACAATCAGGTTGAAGCAGAGAGCAAACCTGTTGCTCCTGTTCTGGTATTTTTCATGGAACTCTTGAAAAAATTCCTTTCTGGCTCGCTTGCCAAGGAGTTTGGCTCGGCCAGAAAGGAGTTCTGCCGACTTGCAAAGGAGTTGTACTTGGCAGAAAAGGAGTCTGGCCGAGTACCAAAGGAGTTCTGTTTAGCCGCAAAGGAATCTTGCCGACTTGCAAAGGAGTTGTAGTCGGCCAAACTCCTTGCTTGCTCGGTTGAACTCCTTTGCAACCTGGCCAAACTCCTCTGCTGCCGAGCCAAATTCCTTGGCAAATGAATACTACTCTTCCTTTACGGAGTTGAGTATCTGTTATTTTTTCAGCCAGCCGTGTTCAAGATACCACTGCGCCACTTCTGTGAGCGTACTTTCGTTGCTGTGCCGGAAGCGGTAGTTCAGCAGCCGATGCAGCTTGGCCGTGCAAAATTGCCGATCCTTTGCGTAGAAGGAAACCCGGCGGCGGTAGAGCGGCGGGCGGAGACCAAGCGGCACACAAACTGCCTCACAGAGATCGGCGGCAAGATAAAAAGGCTGAATCGGCAGGCGGAGAACTCGCACATTCCTATTTAGTGCCTTAGCAACGATCTGACCCATTTCGATGATGGAGAGCGGTTCGGCATTGGCGACAATAAGTGCTTCATTCTGCGTCTGCGGCGAAACGGCGGCCAGCAGCATCACTTCGGTTAGATCATCAACATGAATCAGCTGAAACAGGCCCTTGCCCTTGCCCAGCATTAAAATGAATCCCTTGTTGATCATCTTGAACATTTTCAACATCCGTTCCTCGCCAGGACCGAGAATAGCACTTGGCCGGATGATCGTGTACGGAAAGCCGCTACTGGCAAAAAGCCATTGTTCCAGTTCCAGTTTAGTACGCTGATAGCAATCGCTTGGACTGAAACGATACTGCTCATCTGCGGGGGTTTCGCCTGGGATATGGCCATGTACTCCGACAGTAGAGGTGCAAACGAAACGTTTGAACTCAGATCGTCCTTGCACTGCTTGAGCCATCAGCTGGGTTGGATAGAGATGAATCCGACGACAATCCTCCTCAGTAGCTTCTCCAGCCCGAAAGGCAGTGGCTAAATGAAAAATGTACTCCACTTCCGCGGTAGCTCGGCTGATAAGTTCAGGATCAGCAATATCACCCCGAAACCAAGTGATATCTAAGCCCTCCAGCTCGCCAATTTTTGATGAGGGACGGGCTATAGCAGTGATCCGCGCTCCAGCGGCAGCCAGCTTTTGCGTCAAAAGCCTGCCAGTGAAACCAGTGGCCCCGGTGATTAGCACCTTGGCATCTCGAAACTGCTCATGTGCCATCTTGTTCACGTGTTGGAGAAAGCAGACTGCTGTCTGCGGGCAGCGGCATTATAGCGTAGCCGTCTGAACAATTCAAGCGGAGTGGAGCGGCGGCCAAAGCTGGCGGCTTCTGCCTTACCTGCGAGCAGAGCACCCAGCATTTCGTCCGGTGCTAATTCTTCTTCTGGAGAGATAATATGAGAGCCGTACATACCGAACTTTTCTTCCTCGCCGCTAAAAGGTAGCGGATCAGAACCATAGATAATCTTGTAACCAAACCGCCGCGCCTTGCGCATGAGCAGTGGCAATGACCAGCCTTTGGGCCGCAGACTGACATCGCCGAGCAGGAAATCCTGGCCTGTGAACTGCCGCAGCAGGCCGTCAATGACCTTGCCGCGTTGGAAGAACCATTTGCCTGGTGACCAAGGCAACACTGGCACGCCATTCTGTTCCCTAATCAATTTGATAAGCTCTGCTGCGGGAATGCCTTCGGCGAAAAGCGCGTCCGTGCAGAGGGCAAGCACTTCAATGCCTTCTGCCGCGACGATCTGACGGCCTGGCAGTAAGGTGAGCTGGCACCCGTCGCTTTTTCGCTTGAGGGTAAGTTGACTGCGGTCTGCGTGTTCTAGTCTGAAATCATGTAGAACAAGGTTTCCGGTCTGCATCTGCGCGTAAAAATTGCAGCCAACACGTTCTGCTAGAAATCCTGCAAAAATGGCCTGCATATTTGCTGCTTTCAATTTGTGCAGCAGATAGGAAAAGGCCCAATCAAGATTATAGCAAGAGTAAAGATGCAGATGGGCATCAGCGATGAGGTTCATATTGAAGCACGGGTAACAGAATTAGAAAAGTATCCGTAGTAATTGCTGCTTGAATTTCTGCTCCATTTTTCCTGCGATCTCGTTACTGGTGCGTCCACAGTGCAAAGCAATTATTTCTAATGATGGAATGATGTAGGCAAAGTTGCTGCCAGAGCCGAATATCCGCAGCGTATCTGTCGGTAGCTCGTCTCCCAACCAACCATCGATGTTGGAACGCAGATTCTGGTAATTCGGGCTGCGCCAAACCCGCTCAAGCCATTCCGCGTCAACGAGTTGCTCATTCTTCCAGCGACCTTTTTTCAGCAGCAGCCAGCAGAAGCGGGCGTAGTCTCTGGCGGTCATCCGCAGACCTCCGGCGGTGCACCAGCGATGATAGCCGCCTCCCGGCGGCGCGTGATAAGACACGCTGTCAAAGCCGATTGGCTCCAACAGCCAATGCCAGAGGACGTTGTCTGCACTGTGGCCGGAGATGTGGCGGAAGGCAATGCCGAGATGGGCAAAGCCGATGCTACTGTACGCGCCTTGGTGCTGTCCCCACGTCTCGCTGCCAGGCCATTGTTCGGGTTTTCCTGGATCGTAAAACAACTTGCCAGTTTCAAGAAATTTGTGATCATGGCCCACTACCCAGTCACCGTAGTGGCTCCACTGATAACGACCTTTCTCCACCGGTGTTTTGTCTGCCGTCTCTTCCGGCATGAAGCCTGCCGTATGCTGAAACACCTGCTCAAAGGTGATTTCCGCCTTACGTGGGTCTGAGAGCGGGTAGCCATGTGTCAACCAGAGCGGATCGTACAGCCTGCTGTTTTCTGTCAGTTCCTTCACTGGCAGCTCGCCTTGGCGGGCTTTCCGCATCAGCACCCCGAAAAGAACATAGGCAAACGATTTGCCGTTAGAGGAGAGATACTGCTGAAAGCTCTTGGACTCGGGCCGCAGATACCATTCCCCGACGATCCAGCCGTTTTTGATCACCAAAGTTGAGGCGTGGTTATGATCGTCATAACCGGGAATTGCGCTGTTCGGTGCTGATAGGCTCATCTTGCCCAGCTGTTGCAGAGCTTCATAATTCAGGCCCAATGACTCAACAAAGTCCTTAGAGGTGTTCTTGCGCCAGTCACCTTGGTCACGGGAGGGCGGGAAATACTCTAGCTGCGAGGCTTCTTGGCGGCACGAGAGAAGAAACAGGAGTAGAGCAACAACCAAAACGATTGACAGGGGTAAACGGAGCAGACGCATGAGAATCATCTCTGCTTCATCAACTCCAGCGCGCCCCTAATGATCCCAGCAGCATCTAGCCCCGCATCCTTCCAGAGCGTCTGCTGCGAGGCCTGCTCAACAAACTTGTCGCCATAACCAAGGATACGTACCGGCATAAGCAGATGTAACTCATGCAGCATTTGCAGTACAGTGCTGCCGAAACCGCCTTGCTTGACATTATCTTCCACGGTGAGCACTCTGCTGCAACGTTCTGCCCAAGTCTTAATCAGCTCGATATCAAGCGGTTTGATGAAACGGGGATTGATCACTGCGGCCTCGATGCCCAGTCGGGCTAGGCCTTCTGCTGCTTGCAAAGCCGGATAAACCCGGTTGCCCACTGGCAGGAGGAGAATATCCTTGCCCTCGCGCAGCAGTTCGCCGTGACCAAAGGGAAGAAGCTGAAGTTCCTTATCCAGCGGCACTCCCTCGCCGCTGCCACGCGGGTAGCGGATAACACAAGGGCCGTCATGATTGACCGCCGTGTAGAGCATATGCTGGAGTTCGTTCTCATCTTTGGGGGCCAGCAGGGTTAGGCCGGGAACAAAGCGGAGAAAGGAAATATCAAACACCCCGTGATGGGTGGGGCCATCATCGCCAACCACACCGGCCCGGTCAAGGGCGAAGGTTACCGGCAGATTGGGCAGGCAAACATCATGGATAACCTGATCCAAGGCGCGTTGCATGAAACTGGAATAGACCGCCACCACTGGCCGTAAGCCAGCCAAGGCCAGTCCCGCAGCAAAGGTGACGGCATGTTGTTCAGCAATGCCTACATCAAAGAAGCGACCGGGAAAACGCTTACTGAACTCCGTCAAGCCGGTACCTGCGGGCATTGCTGCTGTGACCGCAGCAATGCGCCGGTCGTTTTCCCCAAGGGCGCAGAGGGTTTTGCCGAACACAGCAGTATAGGAAGGCGACCCAGAGGCAGGCAAGGGTTTGCCATCGGCAATGGAAAAGGGGCCGAGGCCGTGGTAATCGCCAGGATGTTGTTCCGCAGGCTCGTAACCCTTGCCCTTAGTGGTCAGAACATGCACTAAAACCGGGCCGTGGCTGTTGTCGCGGACATTTTGCAGGGTTTCAATCAGGGCTTCTAAGTCATGCCCAGGAATGGGGCCGATATACTCGAATTTGAAGGCTTCAAAGAGCATTCCTGGCGTGAAGAAGACCTTGAGGCTTTCCTCAGATTTGCGCAGAACGCTGAGGATATTTTCGCCCACTGAGCAGAGCTTCAACCCTTCCTCAATCTGATCCTTGAGCCTGCGCATGGTCTTCGAGGTCATCTTCCGGCTCAGGAAGCTGGAGAGCGCACCGACATTAGCCGAGATCGACATCTCGTTGTCGTTGAGGATCACGATCAGATTCTTGTGCAAATCACCGGCGTGATTGAGGCCCTCAAAGGCGATACCTCCAGTCATAGAGCCGTCACCAATCACCGCAATGACTTTGCTTTCGTCGCCCTGGAGGTCTTTCGCGGCTGCTAGGCCAAGACCGAAGGAAATGGAGGTGGAACTGTGGCCGGTTTCGATGGTATCGTATTCACTTTCCGCTCGCTTGGGAAAGCCACTGATGCCTTGATACTGGCGCAGGGTGTGGAACTTGTTGCGGCGGCCAGTGATCAACTTGTGCGCGTAGCACTGGTGCCCCACATCCCAGATGAGTTTGTCTGTAGGCGTGTTAAAGACGTAATGCAGGGCTAGGGTGAGTTCAACTACGCCGAGACTCGGCGCAAGATGGCCGCCATTCTCGGCCACGGTGTTGATGATCTTGCCCCGGATTTCTCCGGCGAGCTGAGACAGCTCGGCAAGGTCAAGGCCGCGCAAGTCAACAGGGGAATCAATCGTTTCCAGTAGGCTGAGTTTGGCGGCGCATTCTGCCGGACTGTGGCTCATCGACATACGCTCTCCTTGGAAAAGGGATGCGGGCTATTCGGCTCGCTCTGGCTGCACACAGATCTCTCCATCAGTCTGGATAGTTACGAACGGAACCGTTGTCAAGCCGCCGTCTTCTTTTTTCAGGAGCAGATCAACCTGGTTGCGGGCCTCGTCAAGCTTCTTATCGCAGAAGCTGACTAATTGAATGCCCTCGTTAAACTTTTTCAGGCCCATATCTAAGGCTAAATTGCCCTGCTCCAGCTCCGCTACAATCTGCTCTAGCTTTGCCAGAGCCTGCTCAAAGTTTTTTTTGGTCATTTTTTCGTTCGGCCCGTTCATAAAAAGCAAAGAGAGCTTCTGTGCAAAAATTTGCATTTTAAACTGAATGCTGCTGGGTTTCAACTCCTGATTCAGACGTTCCGGCCATTTCGCCGCTTTGCCCGGGCAATAGATTCAGCCAGGCCTAGGGACAGTGGTAGCCTGCGGGCAAAAAAAACTCAAGGGGTGGTAAAAATTATTTTACAACCTGCGCTGAATCAGCTACCCTTTGGTTAGGGTTGTTTCATGGTAACACGCCGTAGATAACACGCAAAAAAGGAGAGGAAAAATGGTACAACGAATGTCTGTCAAGTTGGTCTTGCTGATAGCGGTATCGGTATTTATGGGCACTGCTGATCATGCAACTGCTGCTACTGATCCGATGAGTGTTCCTAGCGTTCAAACTCAAATTGCCAAGTTTAACCAGTACCGGAATACCACATTTATACCTGGTATGATGACAGCAAGAGCCTATATGCCTAAGATGAAGATACAGAAGCCTCTGCTACCGCAGATGACCGCGAAGATGCTGCCGGTTGTCCGCCCTGTCATCATTAAGAATATCCAAGATAGTATCGTTCAACCGCCGCCATTCAATCCTGGAGCACCGCCACTGTGGTAATATAACCAGCTAACCAGCCAGAAGCGTTACAGCTTATCGATAAAATCGAGGCAATCCATTCAGCAGTATTTCTCAGGCAGCTGAAGGGGTTGCCTTTTTTCTTTTCGGTTTGGCCAGCAGTTCAAATTTTCTGTTTGACCGCCCTATTCCTCCGTTTTCAGCTCCCGCAGCTGTTTTCACTTGCACTTTCCTCCAGCCGCGCTAAATGTGCGGATGCTGCACCGCAGTTTTTTCTTCCCTCAATTCTGCTCAGGAGGTCTTGCATGAAAACCCGCCGCATTCCCTTTGTCCCACCCAGGCTGCCCGCTGTCTTGCCGCTCCTGGCTTTGGCTGTCTGCCTTGTCCTCAAGCTGGCAGGCACGGTTCAGGCCGCGCCGCTCCAACTCCAAGTCGCCTTTGACAACGAATACGTCTCTACCAGCCACCCTGGTGCGCGTTATTTGGAGGTACTGGTCACTGCGCCGGAAAGCGTCAGCCAGCGGCCTCGTGTACCACTTAATTTGGCCTTGGTTCTCGACACCTCTGGCTCAATGGGAGAACAGGGCAAGCTGGAATATGTCAAGCAGGCTGCCATTGCCATGCTCGACCGCCTGCGGCCCGAAGATCGCTTCGCCCTGATCAGCTATAGCAACAAGGCGCGCGTGCTGTATCCCTCGCAGCCTGTGGAAGAGGGCCAGCACATGCAGGGTTTGATCAACTCGCTCGAAGCCTTTGGCGGCACTAATCTCGGTGACGGCTTACAAGAAGGCTGGCGGCAGGTACAACGGCACGCCAGTCCCTCGGTGATCAGCCGGGTATTGCTGCTTTCTGACGGCTTGGCCAACATCGGCATCACCTCAAACCAGGAGCTTGCCCAGCTGACCCTGGCCCAGAGCGAGTTAGGCATCTCCCTGAGCAGCTTTGGCGTAGGCTTGGAGTTTAACGAAGACCTGCTCGCCGCTTTAGCGGAAACTGGACGAGGTATGTACTACTTTATCGACCACCCGGAAAGCATGAACACCATTTTGGGCAAGGAGTTCAAATCCGTCGAGCAGCTGGCGGCGGCTGACATCAAGGTCAACATCAGTTTGGGCAGCGATTTGGTCGTTGATCAGGTCTTTGCCAACAGCTACGAGGTGAATGGCAACAACATCACAGTCCGTTTTGGCGATTTGGCGGCAGGAGAACGGCGACGAATGCAGATTCGCGTTCTGCCTAAGCAGCGCAGCCTCGGTCGGTTCGACAATGCCGCCCAAGTCAGTGTCAGTTATTTGGAACCAGGCAGCAAGGCCGCGCTTTCGCTCTTGGATAAACTCGGTATGACCTACACGGATGACGAAAAAATCGCGGCCAGCCGCCAGAACAAGGAGGTTTTGGAGCGGGCTGCGGTGTTTGAAGCCAATCAGGCCAAGAAAGAAGCCGCTTTGGCCGTAGATAAAGGCGATCAACACCGTGCTACAGTTATTCTCAACGAGGCGAAGAAGAAAATTGAGGCGGTTGCGCCGCCTGCCAGTGCCAAAGTAAAGGATGAGCTGGCAGCAATGGACTCTTACGCCGAGAAAGTTAGCAAACCAATGGAAGCGAAGACCAAGTCCTTGGAGCAAAAACAGGTCAAACACCGCGTCCAAGCCGTTGAGGGCTGCTGATTGTACCTTGCGCCTGGCCCTAAACTGCGGCAGCAGCCCAGGGCCAGGCAGTTTTTTCGCTTTCCCCTTCTCTCCTGCCTGCTCTGGCGGGTTTCAAATTGACCAGCCCTGCTGATCCCACTATAGTAAATGCTGTAAGCCACTGTGTAGAACAGCGCAACTCACCCTATCAGCAAGTAATTGGAGCAGAACAATGGCGACTTGGAGCTACGAAGCGTTTGCCTCGGCAAATTCAGGAAGAGACGGGATTTCAGAATTGGAACACAAGGTGATGGCAAAGCTGGAATCCTTAGGAGCAAGGGCGGAACACGCGAAAACAGCGATGACCAACGTGATTGGTGGCATGGCAAGAGCAGTTGTTTACTATCCAGATGCGCTCCTCTCCGTGCCAACGGCCCGTAAAATCTCAGGCTGGAGAAAAGGAGATGCCAATACCATCGCTGATTCCTCAGACACGGAACGCTATAAAGAGGAAATGTACCAGAGCATTGTGGAAATGTTGAACGCCTTATCTGACACGCAAGCTGCCTGGAGTAAAATTTCCGCCACCGCCTGTAAGAACGGCTGCGCGACCATCACTATTTGGTATCCCACCGAAACAGCTTGAGCGCAAACGTTGCTTGGTACGGTTCGCAGCTTGCTCCCCTTCCCTTTCTGCCTGAGCCATTCTGCCGCCTCGATTGCCAGGAATTTGCAATCGTTATTGACCTGTTGCAGGCCGAGTGGAAGTCGTTTACAGAGGAGTTTTGCTCGGCAAGAAAGGAGTTCTAGTCGGCAGAAGAGGAGTTTTGCTTGGCCAAACTCCTTTCCTGTTTAGCCACAAAGGAGTCTTGCCGAGTAGGAAAGGAGTTGGAGTCGGCAAGAAAGGAGTTTTGCCAAGCCGAACTCCTTTGCGGGTAAGCCGTAAAGCAGTGTTGCCGACTAGCAAAGGAGTTGGAGCGACTTGGTTTGCCTTGTGTCTTCACCATTATGAACCCAAACTACAGAGACAGCTTCATCGACTGGCTGCGCATCGAACGCGGCTACTCACCACACACCGTGGAGAGCTATAGCCGCGATGTCGAGGAATTTTTTCGCAAGCTCGGCGGAGAAATAGCCATTGCCGAGATCAACGCACTGCATGTGCAGAAATATGTAGCCTCCCTTTATTTGGCCAACTCCGCTGCGTCTGTGGCCCGAAAGATATCCTCCCTGCGGGCATTTTTTCTCCACTGCCGCCGCCAGAAGTTACTGACCGTTGATCCCCTAGCCGGGTTAGCCGGACCAAAGTTGGCCAAGCATATCCCGGTATTTTTGACTGTGGACGAGGTGTTCAGCTTACTGGCAGAGCCGAAGAACACTGATAGCTTTGGTCAGCGCGACCGAGCAGTCATGGAATTGATCTATGCAACCGGGATGCGGGTCTCAGAAGCGGTGGCTGGGAACGTAGCTGATCTGGATTTCGCGGCTGGCATGATCAAAATCCGAGGCAAAGGCAATAAGGAGCGGCTTGCGCCTTTTGGTAAGGCCGCAGAAGAGGCTTTACAGCAGTGGTTTCTTGGACGGAGCCAGCTCATTGCCAGCCGCATCACCCGGGGTGACAAGCCAGAGCGGGATGCGCTTTTTCTCAACAGCCGAGGCTCCCGGTTAACTGTACGCAGCGTGGAACGGATGGTGGCGCATTACGGTTTACGGGCGGGAATCAACGTGCAGGTCACGCCGCACGCCCTTCGCCATTCCTTTGCCACCCATTTGCTGGAAATGGGCATGGATTTGCGCATGGTGCAAGAGCTGCTTGGCCATGTGAGTCTTTCCACTACCCAGAGATATACCCATCTTGACATGGCCCACCTGAACAAGGTCTATGACCAGGCGCATCCCAAGGCAGGCAAGCGCATCACTGCGGGAGATGCTGAAGAATGAACAGAGCTGCCCGGAGCTGATTGTCCTCTGCCAATTGCTGCTCAAGCTCCTGGGCTTGGCTCTGCTTGGCCTTTTTCTCCTTTGCCTGCTGCTCCAGGTTCTCAAAATGATGGAGCAGATCTTTCTCGCGGATCTGGCCAGAGAACATCCCGCTGCTCATCTCTTCTTCGCTGTCCTCAAACGGCACCACAATGTCCGGGCTAATGCCAGTTTCCTGGATTGATTTGCCGCTGGGTGTGTAATAACGGGCTGTGGTCAGGCGCAGACCAGCTCCGCCAGGCAGTGGCACGACTGTTTGTACCGAGCCTTTGCCAAAGGTCTTGGTGCCAAGCAAAGTTGCCCGTTGATGATCCTGGAGTGCTCCGGCCACGATCTCTGCGGCACTGGCTGATCCTTCGTTCACCAGCACCACTACAGGGAAGGTGTATTTCTCGGTCTTGGGATCAGCCAAGAACTGCTGCTCTTGGCCCCGGCCCTTGGTTGAAACAATCAAACCTTCTGGGATAAACAGGTCAGCCACGTTGACTGCCTGTTCCAGCAGGCCGCCAGGGTTATTGCGCAGATCAAGAATCAGCCCTTTGATCGGTTCTTGCTTGGCTGCCTTGTTCAAAGCCTCCTGGCAATCGCGGGCCGTATCAATTTGGAAATTGTTGATCTGGATATGATGCAGACCAGGGGCAAGTTTGGCGGCAAGCACCGAATGCTGCGGGATGAGCGCGCGGGTCAGAACGATGTCCTGCACATGCGGCAGGTTATCACGGCTGACGGTCAGCGTTATTTTGTCGCCAATCTTCCCTCGTAGTTCTCTGATTGCGTCGTTCAGGGTCATCTCTTTGGCTGCTTGGCCGTTGATCTTGACGATCCGGTCGCCTGCCTTGATGCCTTTCTCAAAGGCAGGCGTGCCAACTATCGGCGAAACCACGGTAAGCATGCCATCCTTCACTGTTACTTCAATGCCCACGCCGCTAAAGCTGCCACTGGCATCTTCTTGCAGCTCTTTAAAATCTTTGGGGGAGAGATAAGAGGAATGTGGATCGAGCGCACCGAGCATCCCGTTGACTGCACCCAGCATGATGTCGCTGCTGCTGATTTCCTTGACGTAATGCTTCTGTACGAGGTCGAGGATGGTGGCGAAGGTTTCCAGATTGCCATATAACTCCGCCTCCCGATTGCTGCTCCGCTCCTCGGCAGCAAGTGGAACCGAGAAGAGGGCAATGGAAAGGGCAACGGACACGCACAGGCGGAGCAGCGGATGTTTCATAGCATTTCGGGATAGTTTTTTGACCCTGACAGTCTCTTTCTCTCTTATACCGCAAAACAGGCTGGCAGAAGAATAAAAAAAAGCATCCCGTGCAGATCAGTTTGCCTTCAGCCACTGAAGGGGATTTTGGGGCGAGGAACCGTGCCGGATTTCAAAATACAGGCCTGGCTCATAGAGCGTGGCAAGATCACCGCTGATCCCGATCTTTTGATTTTGGGCAACTTCCTCGCCTTCCCGGACCAAAACGGCATCCAAGCGGGAAGTAACGGTGCGCCAGTTCTGGCCATGATCAATAATCACCGCGTTGCCGTAGCCACGGCGGTAGCCTGCGGAGATGACCAGGCCTTTCTGCACGGCTCGCACTTCGGTCTCAGGCTGCACCGCGATGTGTAGGCCGTTAACCTTCTCGCCTTTGCGCAGCCCCTCTTTGAGTACCTCACCAAAACGGTGAATGATCTTGCCGTCTGTAGGCAAGGGAAGTTTGCCCTTGAACGGCAGCAGGCCTGGCCCGTTGTAAGAGGGGAAGTCCGGTTCTTCTTGGGACAGGGAGCGGATGAGCCGCGCTTCAGCCTGCCGCATTTCCTGCATCGCCAAGCGATAAAGACCCTGCTCGGTTTTAATCCGGGTCAGCACTTCTTCTCGCTGCGTGCGCAGAACAGTCAGGGCCTGCTGTTGCTCCTCAGCTTGCCGCACCAATTCCTCCAGCAGCGATTCCTCCAACTCATGGGCGGTTTGCGCCTGCTTCAGAGCGGTCAAACTCTCCCGGTACTTTTCAATGACTGTCCGGTCATAGGCGGCCAAGCTGCGGAAGGAGTCGGTCATCAGCATCAGCTCTGGCAGAGTTTTGCTGGAAAAGGTGACATTGAGCACGCCAAGCCTGCCCATCATGTAAAAAGCCCGCAGCCGGTTGAGCATGTGTTGCAAAGCCTTGTCCCGCTCCTGCATGGTCTGATTGAGCACGGCCTGAGTTTTGGCCAAGTTCTGCCGCTGCACCTCAAGTTGCTTCTGAAGGAGGTTAATTTTTTCCTGCTGTTCCTCCATCTTGCTGCTGATCTTGTCCAGCTCGTCTAAAACTGCAACCTCCTCCTGTGTACTCTGCTGGAGCTTTTCCTCTTGCAGAGCCATTTCCTCGCGCAGCTGGCCAATCTTAATCTGCACTTTGCCTGCATCCTGGCCCAAGCTGGGCCAAGCAGCGCAAAATAGCACGGCAGCAAGAACAGTGGCGGCCAGTTGTTTTCCCTTGTGCATCATACGCTGAGAATCTTGCGGATAGAGACAAAACTGCCGCCCGCGCAGAGTAAGATGGACAGGACAATGATCATACAGACCGTTGGCGCGTCAAAAAAGCTGAAGGAGAACATGCCCTCGGCCTTGCCAGCAAAGGCGGCTTGAATCCAGCGGAAGAGCAGGTAGAGCGAAGCCATGCCAGCAATAGAGCCGAGCAAGCCGAGCAGTGCACCTTCGAGGAAAAAAGGCACCCGGATGTAGCTATTCGATGCACCAACCAAGCGCAGCAGCTCCAGTTCCTTTTTGCGGGAAAACACGGTCAGGCGAATGGAGTGGCCGATCATGAACGTGGTGGTCAAGATCAGTAGGCTGCCGGAAAGAAAGACCACCACTCGCAGTAACTGGATGAACGAATAGAACCGCTCCACCCATTCCCTGCCGTACTGCACTTTCAGTACGCCGGGCAGAGTCTCCAAATACTCAGAAAAGCCTTTGATCCGCGACAGGCTTTCCAGCGTTCGGCGCGGATAGATTTCGATGGAGGACGGTAAGAAATCCTTAGGGATGTCTTTCAGCACATCCTGGCTGTCAT
Source organism: Candidatus Electronema sp. PJ (assembly GCF_048287395.1). Lineage (NCBI taxonomy): Bacteria > Pseudomonadati > Thermodesulfobacteriota > Desulfobulbia > Desulfobulbales > Desulfobulbaceae > Candidatus Electronema > Candidatus Electronema sp. PJ. Next base: position 58,900 of record NZ_JBLWEO010000005.1, read on the forward strand.
TGAGCTGGCCTTTGAAACGGTCGTAGGCCTCCAGCTTGGAGACGAATTCAATCCGCTCTACCTTGTCGAATTTTTCGATTTTGTGGCGATATTCCTGCTGCAAAGCTGCGTCTGGTTGGTCGTCTAAATAGACAATCAGGCGCAGGTCGTTATCCAGCCGATTGCCAACGTGGAGGGCATTGTTATAGACCAGATAGAAAAAGGTGAAGATCAGTACTGACAGCGTAATGGTCATTAAAGAGAGCAGCTGGCTGCGCCAGGTCTCGACTAAACTGCGCCCTGTCTGGCTGAAGACCGCAAGCAGAAAGTTCATGTCGTTGCCTTCTTAGCCGCTGCTTTTTTTAACCAAGGCAGGCGGCTTCTGAATCGCCAGTCGCCCGTTTTCAATTCGGATCACCTTGCTGCCTGGGAAATTGTAGATGGCTTGATCATGGGTGGCAATGAGCAGCGTGGTGCCTTGCTCGTTGCAACGGCGGAACAGCTGCATCACCAGTTCAGCGGTCTCCGCATCCAAGTTGCCGGTTGGCTCATCCGCGAGAATCAGTTCCGGCTCATTGGCCACAGCTCTGGCTATAGAGACCCGCTGCTGCTCGCCACGCGACAATCTCCCGGCTAAGGCATCGTACTTATCCAGCAGATGCAGCTCAGTCAGCAGTTTTTCCGTGCGGCTACGGATGAATTGCCGACTCCGATACGAGACTTCCATCGAATACGCGATATTTTGGGCCACGGTCTTGTCAGGCAGGAGTTTGAAGTCCTGATAAGCCACCCCGATACGGCGGCGCAGCTTCTGGAGATCGCCCCCAGAGATGCGGCTCAGGTCATAGCCGGCAATTTCGATGTAGCCTTTATCCGGGCAATCGATGCCGCAGAGCAACCGAAGCAGCGTGGTTTTGCCAGCCCCGCTCTGACCGGTGAGAAAGATCATCTCACCTCGGCGGATGCGCAGAGAAACATCAGCCAGCGCATGAACATCTGGCGGAAAGGTCTTAGTGACCCTGGCCAGATCGATCATCGTCAGCTTTTTCTCTTCGCCGCTCATGGTTTTTTGCTTTTGAAGATGCGATCAAAGATCGCAAAGGCCTGCTGAATGACCTTGGAGTCCTCAGCTAACTGGAGGTACGATTCGCCACTCAATTCCTGACTGACCAACTCCTCGCTGGCTGGGATGATGCCCGCTAACTGCATGTTGGCCTCAACTACGGCAGCATCAATTTTTTCCTGCAAGGCAGACGGAATGGGATCAGGGGCACGGTTGACGATAAGATACTGCTGCCGGATGTCTAGCTGGAGCGGCCCGGTCAATTCGGCAATCCGGCGAGCGGTGAGAATGCCGCGTGCAGACGGATCAGAGACAATCAACAGGTAATCAATCTTGCGCAGATTGAGGCGACTGAGATGCTCCATGCCTGCCTCGTTATCCACGATGATGTATTGGTAGTTATCTGCCAGCCGATCCATGCTCATGGCGAGATATTGATTGGCCGCGCAGTAGCAACCTGGGCCGTCAGGCTGGCCCATCACCATCAGGTCAAAGCCCTCTTCCTCAATCAGCGATTGGTGGATTTTCATCTCCATATATTGATCGCGGCTCATGCCTGGCGGAATGTCGCCCTTCAGTTCCTTGCGGATCGTGCCCAGCGTGGTGCGGACATCCAGATGAAGCAGCTCGTTGAGATTGGCGTTGGCATCGGCATCTACCGCCAAAGCCGGGGTCATCTTGTGGGCAGTCAGATATTTGAGCAGGAGAGCGGCAGTTGTCGTCTTGCCAGTTCCTCCTTTACCTGCGAGAGCGATGATCTGGGTCATTTGTCTTCTCTTGTCGAGGTGTTTTCTGCGGACTGAAGAATGTTTTTTATCATACCCAAAAAAGCAGCTGATTCCAAGCTGAATGGAGGGCAGAAACTGGCAACCAGAGGCTTTTTTATATGGCTGGCCTGTCGGTTAAGGTAGATGCAAGTTTTTCTGCCGATAATTTTTTATTTCACTTGCATATTTTTTTCTATTGAATTATAGAACAGCTGTAGCATAAAGCTATATAACCTTTTAACTTGAAAGGAGGATTACGTAATGACAATTAATTTGCCTGCATCAAGATTGACCGCGGTGCTTGCCTGTCTCATCCCCTGGCAGCTTGCCCTTGCGGCAGGAGTTCCGCCAGATGGCGAGTTTACCTTAAATGCTGATTTTGATAAGGGCACAGCTATCAATGTGGTGCATAGCGTCCCTGATCAGCTTCAGCTTGATGATACCATGAAGCCGTTCAGTTTTATTTGGATAGCGGTGTCATCAAAAGGAACAGTCGTTAAAATCAATACGGAAACCGGGGAGGTGCTAGGTGAATACAAAACTGCCCCTGATGGCATGGGGCTAAATCCCTCCCGCACCACGGTTGATAAGAATGGCAATGCTTGGGTTACTAATCGCGATGAAGGCCAAGATGTTCCTGCTGGTGCCGTAGGTTCCGGTATTCCGGCAACTGACAGGCCAATGGGTTCTGTTATTCATATCGGCCTCAAAGAAAACGGCCAGTGTGTTGATCGGAATGGCAATGGTGTGATTGATACCTCAACAGGCCAAAATGATGTTCGCGGCTGGAGCAATGCGGGCGGTGCTAACACCTACGGTGGTATTTCTACCGCTGAAGATGAATGTATCCTACACTATGTTAGAACAAATTCAACTGGTGCGCGGCATGTATCTGTCAATAAGGATAATGATGTATGGATTAGTGGAACAGGAGGTCAGTATTTTGATCTGATTGACGGAGATACAGGCATGATCATCCGTCAAGAACCCTCAGTAGGCTATGGCGGCTATGGCGGATTGATTGACAAAAATGGTGTTATTTGGTCAGCCAATCCGTTACTGCGCTGGGATACAGCGTTGCCTCTGTCTGGACCCGCAGGAATTATCCCTTCTGGGCCTTCCGACCAGCCAGGTGTTAATTGGACTGGATATTATCATGACAGCTATGGATTGTGCATTGACCAGGAAGGGAATGTTTGGAATACCCAGCTTTCTGGAGGATTAATCAATAAATTTGCCCCTAATGGAGCTCTGTTGGGTAGTTATCCTCACGGAAGCGAGAACGCCCAAGGCTGTGTTGTTGACAAAAATGGGAATGTCTGGGTTGCCGGTTCATTATCCGGCAATACCGTCGACCATCTTCTCAATGATGGAACCTATGTCGGCAGTGTAACTGTTGGTAATGGTCCGACCGGTGTTGCTGTTGATGCTGCGGGGAAAATATGGGCTACCAACTACTATAGTCAAACCGCTTCAAGAATTGATCCGAATGCCGGGCCAGTTGTCAATGGTGTGCATGTGGGAGAAGTTGACCTAACCACCGTGAACCTGGGTGGAGACTTATACAACTACAGCGACATGACTGGCAGCACCCTGATAGGCGCACCTGATCACGGCAGTTGGAGTGTAGTGCATGATGCCGGAATAGATAATGTCAACTGGAATACCGTGAGCTGGCATTCAGACGAACCAGGTGACAGCTCAATAAAAGTCTTTATTGAAGGCGACAAGGACTGCAACACCAGCTTCAGCGGCAAAAAAGAGGTAATGAATGGCGAAAGCATTGCATCCTTCACCGGTAACCGCTGCCTTCAGCTAACTGTAGAATTCACTCGAAGCAGCACGGATCAAGACGGAAATGGTATTAACGATAGTCCCATTTTGAGAGATATCTTGATTGATGGCATATTACCAGAGAATACTCCTCCTGTGGCTGTAATTGCTCCAATCAGTGATGCCAAAATTCCTTTACCTGTGAACATGATAGTTATGCCTCGGTCACTGAATCTAGCTCGTCGAGGAAAATGGGTGAAGGCACATCTCTCGTCAAAAGGTCTTAAGGAGCGATTCTCGGCAGAGATTGGACTTCTTCAGAAAATGGAGATCGTTCTAGACGGCTCCGGCTCCTATGATGATGACGGCGATGAGTTGTCGTTCGACTGGACGTTGACCGGCCCAAAAGGAGAAATTCCTGTAGAGGATATTCCGATTACTAAGATTATCCTGCCAGCAGGAAACTACACCGCTACCCTTGTCGTTAATGACGGAACGGTGGATTCTGAACCGGCGGAAGAAGGCTTTATCCTGACGAATTACACCGCATCAGACCTTTCTTCAGGAAGCTATCAGCTCAATGGCGTTCCTCACAGTAATATTACAGCGGTAGGTAAGGGCAAGTTCGTTATCTCGTTTAATGCCAACGCCATTGCCAAGACTGTTCAACCGGGGAAAAAAGTAAAAATGGTTCTAACCGGTGTGGCGAGAGGTGAGGATTACATCAAAGTGACAAAGAAGTAACCTCACTCATTCTGGATTGATCCGATGGAGTTGAGGGGCCATTAATGGCTCTTCTCCCTGGGAAAGATGGAGTCGAACTTCCATCTCCTGCACATTCAGATACTCACCCGCCAAGCATCAGGAAAGGTTTCCTATCCCGCACAAAAAGGATAGGAAGCCTTTTTCCAATTCATCGCGCATCGTTCTCGCGCCGCATCGAGTTCCTGCATAAATCAACAAGAAGTCTTTGCAGTAAGTAGCCATCGAATTCTTCGAAATTCGCTATCTTGCGTAGGTCGCAAGGGACGAGTTTGGCTCGTTTGTAAAGGAGTTGAAGTCGGCAGAAGAGGAGTTCGGCTTGGCAGAACTCCTTTCCTAGTCGGTAGCAAAGGAGTTTTAGTCGGCCAAACTCCTTTGCAAGTCGTCAAGACTCCTTTCTTATTCGGCCAGACTCCTTTTCTGATTAGCCGCAAAGGAGTTTTACCGAGTAGAACTCCTTGCCAAGTCGGCAGAACTCCTTTCTTGCCAAACCAAACTCCTTTGTCAGCGAGCAAGAAAGGAGTCTTTTCTCCGAGTTAAGCAGAAAAAACCGCAAAGGGAAAAGCTGCCCTACCTTGCTTTTGCCTTGAGCCGACAATTATGCAACGCTTCTTCGTTTTTGTCGTTAGCACAACAAAATAAACCTGTTTCCTTTGTGCGCGCTCTTGATCTGAAGGTGTTGAATACAGCTGAAACGGCAGTGAAAAAGCAGTAAACGCCCTGTTTGGCACAGCTGTTGCAAGACTCATTGTAACCCATGGTCGGGCAGCAGCTGGTTCACGAGAGTTCTGCCCGAAAATAAACAGCAAGATTCCTCCGCAGGCTTATTCAGCACATAGGAGCAGAAACCATGAACAACATCGACTTCAGTCGCCATCCCTGCTTCAACGCCAAAGTGAAGGGCCAGTACGGCAGAGTGCATTTGCCCGTGGCTCCCAAGTGTAACATTCAATGTAACTACTGTAACCGCAAATATGACTGCGTTAACGAGTCGCGGCCTGGCGTAACTAGCACCGTGCTCAACCCAGATCAAGCCCTATATTACATGGGCAAGGTACTGGAAAAGGAGCCGCGCATATCAGTGGCCGGGATTGCTGGGCCAGGCGATCCTTTTGCCAATGCCGAAAACACGCTGGAGACCATGCGACTGATCCGCAAGCACTATCCAGAGACTATCCTCTGCCTTGCTTCCAATGGCTTGAACCTCGCACCGCATGTGGAGGAACTAGCAGAGATTGGGGTGTCGCATGTAACGGTGACAGTCAATGGCGTTGATCCGTCCGTCACCGAGCGAATCTATGCTTGGGTGCGAGACGGCAAGGTTATCTACCGAGGCAGGCAGGCAGCGGAACTGCTTTTGGCTCGGCAGATCAGTGCCATTGAGAAGCTCAAGCGGTACGGCATTACGGTCAAGATCAACAGCATTCTGATCCCAGGTATTAACGATCAACACATTGTTGAAATTGCCAAGACCATGCAGCAACTCGGTGCAGATCTGCTCAACTGCATGGCTATGTTCCCTAATGCCGATACGGTCTTTGAAAACATCCCTGAACCGTCCAAAGAACTCATGAATACTGCCCGTAACCAAGCCGAGCAGTATCTCCCACAGATGCGCCACTGCACTCGCTGTCGTGCCGATGCGGTTGGTTTGTTAGAGGAGGACAGAACAGAAGAAATGCGCGGCTGTCTGAGTGCCTGCGCCAGGCTACCTCAACCTGATGCGGCAGTGCGGCCTTACGTGGCTGTGGCTACGCAGGAAGGAGTCTTGGTTAATCAGCATCTCGGTGAGGCGACCAAGCTGCAAATCTGGGGGCCAGACAGCGACAAGGGCTACCGACTGCTTGAGGAACGACAGACACCGCCTGCGGGCGGAGGAGCACAGCGTTGGCTCAACCTGAGCCGCATCCTCAGCGACTGTCGAGCCATCTTGGTCAGCGATCTTGGCGAGGGGCCGAAGGAAGCATTAAGTAAGCGGGGCATCAAACCGGTAGTGATGTCTGGTTTTATCGAGAAGGGGTTGGAGGCAATCTATACAGGCAAGGACTTGGCTGTTCTGCAAGGCAGGATGCGGAAATGTTCCTCCAACAAGGGCGTATGTGTAGGGGCAGGAACAGGATGCGGCTGAGATGGCTCTCAGCTACTCTGCTGAGAAAAAACTATTGCTCAATGAACAGAGCTTGAGCAGATGGAATGGAGAAAATATCCGCGCTACCGCTCTGTTGGTTCGCTCAATCTCATGGAGATGCCCTTTGTCGAGACCTGGCAAGCTCTGCTAGAGGTACTAAAAATTGTCTCTTTACTCGGAAGCAAAACAGAAATAGACTATATTTTGTCTTGTTTTCAGCTAAAAAATCAAAAGCAAACCGATGCAATGTAAAAAATTGCACTCATGCGATTCCCCTTGCTTTTCATGCGCTGTTCCTTTATCATTTGGGTGAAGAAACTCTGCTGAAGCGGTTCGGCAATGACAGAACAAATAGAACACAAGGGGAAAAAATGAAAAAAATACTGAGCGTAGCGGCAGCATCTGTCCTGCTTTTCGCAGCTGCAAGCTATAGTTTCGCCGGCTCTAAGTATGCGCCGCCAAAAGGTCCAGGAGATGATGCCTGCCCTGGTGGTTGTCAGGATCAGATTGACGGACTGAACTCCAGCCAAGCTCGCCAGGATGAGCAAATCAATGCACTCCAGGCGGACCAAGGTCGTCAAGATCAGCAGATCAATGCTTTGGAAGCAGGCCAGGGCCATCAGGACGAGATGATCAAAGCAAACTCCGCTCGTCTCGATAAGCATGACACCGAACTCGATGCCCTGAAAAACCGCAAGAATGCCGAGTACAATCCCTGGTACGTCAAAGGCATTGCCAGAATGATTTGGAGTGGTTCCATGGATTCGGATAAGTCAGGATACGGCTTCAAAGCAGATACCGATACTGGTTATGGTCTTGGCATTGCAGGTGGACGAAGGATCGGTAACTTCCGGGCTGAGGCTGAACTTGCTACCCAAGCCACAGATTTCGCTACCAAGGGCTTAGAAGATATGTCGGTAAGAACCATGATGTTCAATGGCTTCTACCATATTCCTCTTTCTGCTTTTGGTATTTATCTGGGACGGCATTGCGAGCCAATTTCCCTCTACGGCATGGCAGGCTTAGGTGCAGGCAAGGCAGATATAGCCTTTAGTAGCGGAGCTGAAGACAGCGAGACCACGTTTGCGTATAAAGTTGGCGCAGGTGTAGCGTATGACTTCACAGCGAACATGGCTGTTGATCTGGGATATGAATACATGCGCTTGTCAGACATTGAGCTAGGTGCTGATCACAATCTCATCCGACTTGATGACATGAAGAGCAGCTCAGTCAATGCCGCCTTTAGATATTCTTTCTAACGCACAGACCCTTTCTGGATAGCTCCGGTAAAGCTGTCAGTCTGCTGACTGGCTGGCTTTACCGGAGCTGTGTTGTTTGTATCTTCCCTTCAAGCTGTGATCAAAGCTAAAACCAGTTGCGTTAGCTGCGTCATATCTTCCAAGCTCACTTCTTCTGCGGTTGAATGAACATTGGTCATGCCTGTGGCGACAATCGCTGTTGGTAAGCCACAACCGTTAAAGATGTTGGCATCACTGCCTCCACCTGCAATCTCATAGCTTAAAGGCAAACCAATCCTCGCTGCTGCCTCAGTAAGCCGACGAATAACTGCATCCTCCCTGTTCAATTGCATCTGGGGGAAATCAAGTTCCACCTGAAACGTCAGCTCAGGCACACCTTGCGCCTGCCCAGAAGGATCGCACCAAGCACTCAACACGCTGCGGAAGGCTGTTTCTATCTCTTTGGTTAGCCGTTCCAGCTTGGCTGGGGAATGACTGCGCACTTCCCCTTCAATGAGCACCTGTTCTGGGACAATATTCGTGGCTGTACCGCCCTGAATCGTACCGAAATTGACTGTAGTCTCCCTGTCTATGCGTCCGCAAGGAGCTGCGGCAAGAGCTTGTGCGGCTAATCTGATCGCGCTAATCCCTTTTTCAGGATGAAGGCCAGCGTGCGCAGCTATGCCTGTCACAGTAATGCGGAAACGGTTCGAGGCAGGCGCACCAATAAGCACTCGCCCAAAGCCGCTGCTATCTAAGGCATAGCCCATCTGAGCACGTATCTGGTGCGGATTGAGTGCTTTTGCTCCCAGCAAGCCAATTTCCTCACAGGTTGTGAAGATAAACTCTAGCGGCACATAAGCAAGCTTGTTTTCCTGAATCACCCGCCATGCTTCAATTAATGCTGCAATCGCAGCTTTGTCATCACTGCCTAAGATGGTGTCGCCTTTGCTGGTAAAACGATTACCCTGCCGAAGCACCTTAATGCCCCGGCCTGGTTCAACCGTGTCAAGATGGCAGCACAAGAACAGTGGCTCCTGTGTTGTAGTACCGTTGTCAAAGCGGAAGATCAGGTTGCCACACTGCGAGCCGGTTTTGCTTGCAGAATCATCTTCAAAGGGTAGCGGCGCGCCAACCGAGCAGAGCATTTCCGTTACCAACACAGCCATGCGGCCTTCTTCGCGAGAAGGGCTATCGGTTTCGCAGAGCTGGATAAAGGTACGGGCCAACCGCTCTTGGTCAATCAGCATGTGGAAGTTCATTATCAGTATAGGTTGAGATTGTTACCGCAATGCAGATTGGATAAAAAGACACAATGCCTTGTTCTCACAACTCCATCAAGAAGGTGAGGTGCTGTTCCGAGGCTCATCTAAAAGAAAACACGCTTTTCCTCCCAGCCCTCACTGCACCACCAGCACATCCACTAACCTGCAATTGTAATTATTGCGCAGCAGTTCCTTCAAAGCGGCATACTCCAGTACCCGGATATCCAGAGTAGTGACTGGTGAACCCGCAAAGCCTTGCAAGGTGATGTCGCCATTCGCGGTTACGGTTGTGACTGCACCTGCGGCCCCGCCTTCCGTCATA